>JANNXL010000138.1:0-2365 GCA_031409575.1 Hyphomicrobium sp. | reverse complement strand
ATGGCCTACATCACGTCGACGCACCTTTTAGAGCGCATTCATCCCAAGACGCTGGTCGTCAACAATCCAGCCGAAGTGCGCAATGCGCCTGAAAAAATATGGGTGCTGGAGTTTCCAGATCTGATGCCGCCGACACTGGTCACGCGGCAGCTTTCTGACGTGGAAGCCTTCCGCCGCGACTACAAAGACATCATCATCAAGCCACTCTACGGCAACGGGGGAGCCAGTGTCTTCCGCTTGCAGCCAGGCGATACCAATCTTGGGTCGCTCGTCGAGTTGTTCCAAACTGTATTCCGCGAACCTTTCATGGTGCAGCAATACCGGCCGGAAGTTCGCGCAGGAGACAAGCGTATCATTCTTGTCGATGGCGAACCGGCAGGAGCGATCAATCGCGTACCCTCTGACAGCGAGACACGCTCGAACCTGCACGTTGGCGGCACAGCCAAGAAGACGCAATTGACGAAACGCGAGCATGAAATCTGCGAGCGGCTCGGGCCGGAACTCAAGCGGCGCGGCTTGATTTTCACCGGCATCGACGTAATTGGTGACTATCTGACTGAGATCAACGTCACATCGCCCACTGGCATTCGCCAAGTGAAGGCCTTCGGCGGCAACGACATCGCAGCCATGATCTGGGATGCGATTGAGGGGAAACGGGCGGCGCATCAGGGCGCGTAGGCCGCCTCACACCACGACGAACCTAATTTGGAATACCGACTTCTGCTTCTTTGGCGCTCACTGGTTTGCCTGAACCCACACCCAAAAATAAATTTCTGGCCAACCGACGGATCTGGGGCCCCTCACCCGTTTAAGTGTAGGGCGTCGGGTGAGGGCAGGACATGTACGGGTCGATTGCGACGGTTGCGTTCGTGGGCATTGAAGCGCGCGGCGTCGAAGTGCAGGTACGGATCACACCCGGAAAACCTGCGTTTGCCATCGTTGGGTTGCCTGACAAAGCCGTCGATGAAAGTCGCGAACGGGTGCGCAATGCGCTGCATGCGGTCGGGCTCGGGCTGCCCTACAAACATCTCACAGTAAACCTCGCACCGGCCGATTTGCCCAAGGAAGGCAGCCACTTCGATCTTGCCATTGTGCTCGCGCTCATGGTGGCAATGGAAGCGTTGTCGCCGGAGGCCATCGCAAACTTCGCAGCGATTGGCGAACTGGCGCTCGATGGGTCAATCCGTTCTGTGCCGGGCGCCCTGCCGGCTGCAATTGGTGCCAATGCCCTTGGAAAGGGGTTGATCTGCCCAGCAGCCTGCGGACCCGAAGCTGCTTGGGCGGGCGAACACGTCGAAGTTCTGGCAGCGCCGCATTTGCTGTCGCTGGTCAATCACTTCCGCGGACTGCAAATGCTGTCTCGCCCACGGCCTAATCTCGAACGGCCGCCGCCGTCGGGACTCGATTTGAAAGATGTCCGCGGACAGGAAAGCGCCAAGCGGGCGCTGGAAGTTGCGGCAGCAGGTGGGCACAACCTACTCATGACGGGGCCGCCTGGCTCTGGAAAATCGATGCTGGCCGCGCGCTTGCCAACAATTTTGCCACCGCTGTCGCCTGAAGAAATGCTGGAAGTTTCGATGGTGCACTCGCTGGCCGGTGAACTGATGGGCGGGAAACTGTGCGTCGAGAGGCCTTTCCGCTCGCCGCATCATTCGGCGAGTATGGCGGCACTGGCCGGCGGCGGCTCGCGGCCGAAGCCTGGGGAGGCGAGCCTTGCTCATCTGGGCGTGCTATTCCTTGACGAACTTCCCGAGTTTCACCCAAACGTGCTCGATGCGCTGCGTCAGCCGCTTGAAAGCGGCGAGATTATCATCGCACGAGCAAACCATCGCATTTGTTATCCGGCGCGCCTGCAACTGGTCGCCGCCATGAACCCATGCAAATGCGGCGGCGGCCAGCCCGGCGAAAGCTGCAAGCGCGGCCCGCGCTGCCGTACTGACTATCAAGCGCGCATCTCCGGCCCGCTGCTCGATCGCATTGATCTCAATATTGAATTGCCGTCGGTGTCAGCTGCCGATCTGACGCTGCCGCCGGCGTCTGAGGGAAGCGCTGAGGTCCGCGCCCGCGTGACTGCCGCTCGCGACCGGCAGCGCGCCCGATTCGCTGCAGCGGGTGCAACGGGCATCCGCACGAACGCCGAATGTTCCGGACAATTGCTGGATCAGGTTGCCATGCCAGACGAGGCGGGCGTGGCGTTGCTGAGGCAGGCGGCCGATCATTTGAAGCTGACGGCCCGTGGCTTCCATCGTGTGCTCAAAGTGGCGCGCACCCTTGCTGATCTTGATGGGGTTGAGGGCACCGCACGCGTCCACTTTGCTGAGGCGCTGTCATATCGTGGTGAAACGCTTCGGATGGGGCCGGCGGC
>JANNXL010000137.1:0-2904 GCA_031409575.1 Hyphomicrobium sp. | reverse complement strand
CGATCTCCATATCGGCCGTAACACCGGTCAGAACGGTTGCGTCGGTAAACCACCCGGCGTTGAGGCCGGCCGGCCTGCCGCCGCCGCACATGACACGCGCGCCCTGGCGCACCGCCGTGGCAAGGATCGCCTCATAGCGATCGCGTTCGCGCGCCGACACCATGGGCCCCATATCAACTTTGCCAAGTCCGTTGCCAATGCGCAGCCGCGAGGCTTCGCTGGTCAAGGCGGCTGCGAACGCGTCGTGGATCGCCTCGTGAACATAGATGCGCTCGGCCGAGGTGCAGACCTGACCCGCATTCAAGAAACTCGCGAACGCCACGCCGCGCGAGGCAATATCGACGGGGGCAGACGGCATGACGATAAAAGGGTCGTTGCCGGACGCTTCGAGCAGCACGGGCTTGAAGGTCTTCGCACACGCCTGCGCCACGGCCTGAGCGGTTTTCAAACTGCCGGTGAAGGCGACGCCGTGAATATTGTCGTGTTCGACGAGGCGCTGGCCTGCGGCACCCCGCCCGGTGACGCACTGCACGAGGCCAGGCGGAAGCGCAGAAAAGGCAGGCATCAACAGCAGTGTCGAGAGCGACGTGAGATCTGACGGCTTGATGATGACCGCATTGCCCGCACCGACGGCGGCGGCCACCTGCCAGAATAACAATAGGTAAGGGTAGTTGAACGGCACGATCGCTGCGACGACGCCGAGCGGCTCCTTCATGGTCAAGTGCAGCTGCCCGGGCGCGGATGGCCCATGCACGCGGCCGCCCTCTTGGCGGCTCACTTCGGCGTAGTAGCTCATGGCGCTCGCACACCAGCCGATTTCGTCGATGGCTTCCTTGTAGGTCTTGCCTTGCTCGCGGGTGAGTGACTCGGCAAGCGGTGCGTTGAGCATCTTGGTTGCGCGCGTCACCTCATGCATCATGTCGGCGCGCTCGGCCCCCGACAATGCCCACCAGGCTTTTTGGGCTGCGATGGCGATGTCAATGGCACCGTCAATCTCGGCTGGCGTCGCTTCGCTGACGTGGCCAATTTCGTCTTCGGTTGCCGGGTTGATGACCGGGAAGGCCGCCCCTGCGCTGCTGATGAACTCACCGTTGATATACAGTTTGCGAGACAGTTCTTTGTGCTGGGCGACGATGTCCACGAGCAACTCCCCACCTTGAATTTTCCCGATACGCTATCACAAAGCCATGGGGTGGCAACGCGGGGACGCAGGACCAGTCGCATGCTGAAATGTTTAGGGGGCAGCCCCTCGCGGATCTGCCCCCAGGTTGTCAGCTTTTACAAAACCCAGGCGAGGTCAGTGCCTGTGGTGACGGTGATGCTGGTGGGGCGGGGCCAACAACCGCACGGGAACGCACGCCACGCGGCTCCAACGGTAACTGCGGTGCCAACCGCCAGGCCCCAGGCGGCAGACGCCATGCAGGCCGTGCACCTTGATCAGCGGCGAGGCATCAGACGCGGCGGATTGTGCGCTCGTGCCGCCACCCAGCGCGGGAAGGGCGGACGCAGGCAACGGCGCAAGCGCGAAGGTTAAAAAACCTGCGGCTAACATGAGGGATCGTTTCATTATGTGCTCTCCTTGAACGGAATGGGCGTGTCGTCGATCCATCGGCGTGATGAACGATAAACGCGTGGGCGCACCCAAATCCGTCGGTTGGATTTCAGTTTATTTTTGCGGCAGCCGCCCCACTGCGGCGGAATGGCTTGTTGGCGTTATCGGCGCGGAGAGCACTTCGCCCTCTTGTCGGGTCAGCGTACCGGGGCTAAGGACGGTCTCACACATGCCGCCACGCTGCGCGCGCTCCACTCGAAGAGGTTTCCTATGTTCGATCTCACCGGCAAAACCGCCCTTGTCACCGGCGCGACAGGCGGGCTTGGAGCCTCCATCGCGCGCACGCTGCACAAGGCGGGTGCCACAGTCGCGATATCGGGCCGTCAGGCCGATAAGCTCGAAGCGCTCAAAGCCGAGTTGGGGGATCGCGTGGCCGTGACGCCGTGCGATCTCGCTGACCGCGCGCAGGTTGGCAAACTCATCGACGAGGCCATAAAGGCACTTGGCGGGCGGCTCGATATTCTCGTCAACAATGCCGGGCTCACCAAAGACAACCTGTTCATGGTGATGAAAGATGAACAGTGGGACGACGTGATAGCCGTCAATCTCACCTCCACGTTCATGCTGTGCCGGGCTGCCTCGCGCGCCATGTTGCGCAACAAATCGGGCTACGGCCGCATCATCAACATCGCGTCTGTGTCGGGCGTGTTCGGCAATCCAGGGCAGGGAAACTATGCCGCGTCGAAAGCCGGCATGATCGGTATGACCAAGAGCCTGGCCCGCGAAGTGGCCAATCGCGGCATCACCGCCAATTGCATTGCGCCAGGGTTCATCAAGACCGCGATGACCGACGCGCTCAATGAGAAGCAGTCTGAGGAAATCGCGAAAATGATCCCGGCCCAGCGCTTCGGCGCGCCCGAGGACATCGCGGCGGGCGTGCTCTATCTCGCTTCGAACGAGGGCGGCTACATCACCGGGCAGACGCTGCACATCAATGGCGGCATGGCGATGGTTTGAAGGGACTTTATTGCTTTGCACGCACCGGCCGCCCCTTGGGCAGCCGGCGGGTGTGTTCGGGCAGGCCAGCCGCGCGTGGCGGCCGCTCGCGGAATGCGAGTCGCCACGCGCAAGGCGAGTACGACTCGCAAAGCAAAACTCTTCCCCTGCGGCGGAACGGCCCATCTGGGGGCCTCCGTCCCTGGTTACCGCCCGCGAAGTATGTTAACGAGCCGCGTTTTTTTGCTGCAGGCGGGTGTGAAACGTCCTAACGAATGTGACAAGTAATGCTCGAAACGGCCCCTGCGGCACCCCTATCCGGGGCCGGATCGGCAACCGGGCTGGACTGAAAGCAA
>JANNXL010000136.1:0-4691 GCA_031409575.1 Hyphomicrobium sp. | reverse complement strand
GCAGCCTTCGCAGCGGCGTCAGCAGCGGCCTTTTCGGCAGCAGCCTTGGCAGCAGCCTCAGTAGCTGCTTTTTCAGCGGCTACCTTGGCAGCAGCTTCGGCAGCGGCCTTTTCAGCGGCAGCCTTGGCAGCAGCTTCGGCCTTTGCCTTTACTTGCTCGGCAACCATACTATCGGCGACGCCTGCGGCGATAGCTTTGGCATTGCCCGAACCGACGTTCACGGTGATGACCGAATCGTCATAGTCCTTGTCGCCGCCGCCCTTGAGATCTTCAAAGCCGATCTTGATCGTGCCAGCTGCCGCATCGACCGTGGTGACGACGTGGTTCAGTCCGTCGCCGTTCAGGCCTTTGCTGCCATCATCGGTGCTGTGATAGATTGAGGTGCCGTACTCGGATTTGATGACTGTCGAGACTCCCGAAGCGCTGGTGTGAACCAGTTGCATTTCGACGCCGCCGTTGATGTTGCCCGGGTTTCCCTTAGCATCAACGAACTTGAAGGACCCTGCAGTGTCAGCCAGCAGGTTGGCCATGCCGCTCTGGCTGTAGCCGTTGGGAACGACAAAGAACCCGACGCGGTCGCCAGCTGCCATCGCGATATCAACCGCGCTCTTGCCACCGACGAGGTCGCCGCCCGAGTCCTTCAGCGAGGCGTTGGCCCAGACGATCTTGACACCTGTGATGGTGCCCTTCACGTCATAGGTATACATGCCGACGGCGTTTTTGTAGCCAGCGCTTTCGCCATTGAATACGACGGAGCCCTTGTAATCTTCCGTCATTGTCAATTTGACCGGCGCCACTACGGTCGATGCCATTTTGTCGCTCATAACCCTGCTTCTCCCGACACTCTAAACTCTTTGACCGATTCCATGAGGCTCCCACCTCATCGTCTCGCTCCACCTATTGGCCCAACGACCGGTTCTATTGAGCCGGTCACCAAATTTCTAGAAAGCTCCGCCTGATTTCTCAGAACTGTCTCTACGACACTGCTTGTTCTACTCCCAATGTTCGAATACCTCGTGCAACAGCGAGTTCAACTCCAATTCAAATATAGATAAAGTTCTATTGAATTTTTTCTGGAATTCTTAGAAATTGGCTATAAAAGCAAAACGGCCGGGATACGATCCCAGCCGTTTTCAATTCCATTATTTTCGCTGTTTGGAACTACCAGGCAATACCCTGATATGACGTTTCTTGCGGCAAAGCCTTATACAGGCGGGCCAAATCAAGCACGTGAACGTGTGCCGGGCGGTTTGCAACGGCGTCGCGGAACTCTTGTGTAGCGTGACTGACCACGATGACATCGCTTTCAGCCACCAGAGTGCCCGCGTCGCCCACGGTCAGAACTTCAAGCTCGTCCATCAGCTTTGCTTGCTTAGGGACAGCATGCCGCACATAGTCGATCTGGTTCTGCAAAAGCGGGCCAAAATCAAGGTTCGGATCGTAGGCTTTAATCGTTTCGCCTTGCGCCATCAGCGTTGCCATCACATCCAGCGTGGGGCTCTCGCGCATATCGTCCGTGCCAGGCTTGAACGTGACGCCCAGGAAACCGATGCGCTTGCCGGAAAACGCCTGCAGGAGCTCGACAGCACGGGCCACGTGGACCGCGTTCGAGACCGTCAAGCTGTCGATCAACGGAACCGATACGCCCAGCTCGTGAGCAATATGACTGACGGCGCGCACTTCCTTCGGCAAGCACGACCCGCCGAATGCAAAGCCTGGCTTGAGGTAGTAGGGTGAAAGATTTAGTTTAGTATCTTGCACGAAAATGTTCATCACATCGTGGCTGTCGATTGAGAGCGCCTTGCAAATGCGGCCAATCTCGTTACCGAAAGATACTTTTGCGGCATGCCAGACGTTATCGGCATATTTGACCATTTCGGCAGCTGCAATCGACGTAAAGATCACCTTCTCATCAATGGCCGAGTAGATCGCCGTTACCGTATTCCGGGCGCGCAGATCGGATGCGCCGACAACGGTCTTTGGCGGAGCAAAGAAGTCGGCAACGGCCACGCCTTCGCGCAAAAACTCGGGATTGAAGCAGACACCGAAGGCTTCGCCAAGCTTCTTGCCCGAGGCCTGTTCGATTTCCGGCACAACAACATCAAGCGTCGTGCCCGGCGGAACCGAGCAGCGCAGAACGACCACGTGATAACCCGATTTCATCGCCAGAGCCTGGCCGATGGCGCGGCTTGCTTGGCGCACATAAGTAAAGTCACAGCCGCCGTCTTTCGAGGTCGGCGTGCCGACCGACAAGAACGTCACATCTGTATCAAGCACAGCCGAGATTAGATTTTGCGTGGCGTCGATACGGCCCTGCGTGGCACCCTCGTTCAGGAGCTCGCCGAGGCGGTCTTCAACGATGGGAGAGCGGCCTTCCTTGATCGCGCGTACCTTTTCAAGGGAGACATCCACGCCCACCATGCGAAACCCAAGATGAGCAAGGCAGGCCATGGACACAGCGCCGACATAGCCGAGACCAATAACGCTGATTGCGGGTTTCTCGTTGGATGCTAAAGGCGCAAGTGCGCCCGAATTCAAAAATACAACGTTTTCAGGACGCGGCGACGCCATCTGCATAACAACTGTGCTCCCACCTGAGACTATTGCAAGCCTCTTGACTGACATACGTGCCGTACGTGTTGTCAAATCCGGGAGCCCAATGGTTTGGCCGCTTTCGCAGCCCACCCTCCCGATTTGTCTCACTGCCATTTGGTAAACAGCGAGAAACCGTCTTTGCACTCTTGGAAGATGCCAGATAAGCGTCGAATTCTGATAAATTAACCCGTTACAATTTGATCGAATTCAGGCCGCGAATATCGAAAAGATCATCGTGACGCTTGGGACAGTCAATAACTTCGTATAAAGCATGACAACAATAAAAAGCGCCGAGAACGAAAGCGCCGTCAAATAGGCTGCCATTCCTTCACGAAACGTCGTCACCCAGCTGTTACTAGCGAAGCCTTGCTTCTGGTTGCCACGGTTGGTCCACTTCTGTTTGGCCAGCCGCCAAGTCATGTAGACTTTGACCACCGCGTTCAAAAGCTGGTTGACGTAAAGTGCCCAGATGAAATTGAGATCGACCCGGCGGGCATAAGTCGACAGCACCATGGCGAGCAAGAAGCGCGTAACGCCGATGTAAACGAAATATGCGCCCAGAAATGCCCAGCCCGTCTTCATGGTCGCCGCGATGGCCAGAACGGGGCTGAACAGCATGGTCCAGATCGCGATACGCTGGTCAACGCAACACCACCAGATGAAGAACGGCATGCGCCGCGGCCCGAGCATAATGGCGCGCTGGCCGTTACGCAGCATGTTGCCCGACCAGCGCCGCAGGTTTTCCACCATACGCCGGTAACCTGACCCTTCCACGACTTCGATGGTCGTGCCCGAAGCATCAGGAACATACGTCATTTTCACGCCGTACTTGAGCAGCGTGTACCAGGTGCTCTTGTCGTCGCCCGACAAGAACCGGAACGTGCCCCACAGCCAGTGATTCAAAAAGTCGGCTTCTTGCAGCCGGATGAACTCGTGACTGACGATGTGAGTGGCGCGAAAGGCCGAAAAGCGGCCGGTCAACGTCAGCACCCGGTTTGACAACGCATGGCTTTGCATGCCCAGCCGCCGCTGTGCAAAACGCATATTCAGCCAGCTCTGCATCCACTTTGGTCCGCGCACCAAAACGTGCTCGTCTGTGGTCAAGGCGTGTAGTTCAGGATCGAGCGCAAACAGCGGGAAGCACTTGCGGATGGCACCTGGGTGCAGCACGAAGTCACCATCCATAAAGATAACGATATCGTCTTTGCCAAGGCCCTCGCGTGACATGCCGCGCAAGATCAGCGCGATGGCGACGCGCTTGCCGGGCTGGTTCTGGCGGATAATACGCAAGGTAATATCGAGATCGGACGCCACCAGCTTCAAATGCCGGGCGATTTTTTGCTCGTCGGCAAGCTCAGACGAGCCGAGCCATATGGGGGCCGGCACACCCGCTTCACGGATTTCACCAACAATAGCCCGGATAACGGCTTCCGAAATTTCGCGGTGCTCGCGAAATGTCGTCATCTGAATATGAATATGGCGCGGCCGCCATCCTGATTCCCACACCGCCGCCGCTCTGTCGCGCATGCGTGGATAAGTGATGTTGGCAAACACCAGCGCGCGCATCCAGTGATTGAACCACCACAGATAGCGCCAGATACCTAAAATGCCGATGACGTAGACGACTTCGCCGGCCTCTTCGTTCCAGATCTGGTTATTGACCGACGCCATCAGGATATACAAAACCGCGCAGTAGACCGCGATCTGCATGAGCACGACGGGCGTCCATTTCTCTCCCGGCTGCATCGGAACGGATGGATCGTCCAGATGCATCTCTTTGTTGGTGGCTGTTACCAGCATGCCTAGCCCGACCTTCTCAATTGGTTGGGGATCGTCATCGCTCGATCGCGAGTCGATCCGCGGCCTTGGGCGGCGAAAAGCGTAGCCCCGCATACGGTTGAGACGCCCAAGGCCGTGGTCGGCCGTGAGCGTGCGACCCGAAGGGCGGGGTAAATTTGACGACAGGGTGCGTCGCGGCGCTTGACCGTAGATATGCTACGCTCTACGCGCCGCTCCTGCCCTGTCGTCAAATTTGCCTCCGTGCCGACCCCGACCCTTTGAGAAGGTCGGGCTCCCGAAGCATCGGCAAAATCAGC
>JANNXL010000135.1:0-6973 GCA_031409575.1 Hyphomicrobium sp. | reverse complement strand
ACCCGTGCGTGCTATGTTATTACACAAACCAGATCACACAGAGCTGCCATGATGGTGAACGCCCCTGCGAAAATCACGTTTCCCTCGCCTGACAAGCAGGACGGGAAGCGCTTCACGCAAATGATGGAGAGAGCTGAAGCGGCGTTCGAGCAAAAAGAACTGAGGTTCACCAAGCTGCGCCAACAGGTCTACGGGGAGATAGCAGCCACCCACTCGTCGATCGGGGCTTATGAAATTCTCGCCCGGATGGCGGACAAGGGCACGCGGGTGGCACCCATTTCAATTTACCGGGCGATTGACGCCCTTCTCGATGCCGGCGTCATTCACCGGCTAGAAAGTAAGAACGCGTTCTTTGCGTGCCGCCGCGCCGATCACACGAGCACTGGCCGCAGGCCGATCTTCTTGTCGTGTGAAGTGTGTGGCGCGGTCGGCGAGGTTGATGGTCAGGACATTTTTGATCTGACAGACGAGCGCGCGCGCAGTGCGGGTTTCACACCGAAGGTCAAATTCGTCGAAATTTCCGGGACCTGTCCGCGCTGCACTGGCAAAAAGCCAGATTAGCCGGCGCTCACCGCTGAGCCGCTTTCGATTGAGCATGACGGAATTGAGCACCATGACGTTAGCGACCGATACAAGCCTGCAAGCCCGGCGCGTGTCAGTGCCTGTACCGGTTGGCGGCGTCATCGTTGGTGGCGGGCATCCGGTCGTCGTGCAGTCAATGACGAACACGGACACGGCCGACATTGACGGTACGATCGCACAAGTCGCCGCTCTTGCGCGCGCGGGTTCAGAACTGGTGCGTATCACGGTAGATCGGGACGAGGCGGCGAGAGCCGTGCCGCATATCCGCGACGGGTTGAGAAAGCGCGGCGTCGTGGTGCCGCTGGTTGGAGATTTCCACTACATCGGCCACAAACTCCTTGCTGAGAATCCCGCGTGTGCCGAAGCGCTCGACAAATACCGCATCAACCCAGGCAACGTCGGCTTCCGCGACAAGCGCGACAAGCAATTCTCATCCATCATTGAGATGGCACTGCAGTACGGCAAGCCGGTGCGCATCGGCGTGAACTGGGGCTCGCTTGATCAGGAACTTCTGACCCACCTCATGGATGAAAATGCTGCCGCTCCGCAGCCGAGAACGGCGCGCGCTGTAATGCATGAGGCTATGGTGCAATCGGGGCTCTTGTCTGCAGCGCGTGCGCAAGACCTCGGAATGGGACCGGAAAAGATCATCATTTCGGCGAAGGTGTCCTCGGTCCAGGATCTGCTGGCCTGTTACACAATGCTGGCAAGCCGCTGCACTTATGCGCTTCACCTCGGCCTTACCGAAGCCGGCATGGGCTCGAAGGGGATCGTCGCGTCATCTGCCGCTTTGGGCATTCTGTTGCAACAGGGCATCGGCGATACCATCCGCTTTTCACTCACGCCAGAGCCAGGAGGGGATCGCTGCGTTGAAGTGCGCGCCGCGCAGGAGCTGCTGCAAACCATGGGTCTGCGCGCGTTTGTGCCCGTGGTGGCAGCCTGCCCTGGTTGCGGGCGCACGACATCGACGACGTTCCAGGAACTTGCGCGCGATGTGCAAAACATGATCCGCGACCGGATGCCGGAATGGAAGACGCGCTATCCGGGCGTTGAAACACTCAATCTGGCGGTTATGGGCTGCATCGTGAATGGGCCGGGTGAGAGCAAGCACGCCGATATCGGCATCTCACTGCCTGGGACTGGAGAAACACCGGCTGCTCCGATTTTCATCGACGGTGAGAAAGCGATGACACTGCGTGGTGCGGGCATCTCCGAGGCATTCAAGGAAATTGTCGAGGAATACATCGAGAACCGCTACGCCAAAGGCCGCCCAGCCGGCGAACGCGTTCGCGCTGCAATGAAAGTCGCGGTTGCCGAGTGAAGCTCGCGGGCTAGGCCTTCCGCTTAACAACAAATGCGGCAGCGTCCCGCAGAACATCGGCACGCGGGCCGAACAGTGTCAGGGCTTCAATCGCCTCGCGTTCCGTCTGAGCAAGCTTGGCGCGAGCGGCGTCCAACCCCATCAGTGACACCAGCGTGGCTTTGTTGGCAGCGGCATCTTTCGCCACGGCCTTGCCGACCACGGCGGCATCGCCTTCGACATCTAAAAGGTCATCGGCAATTTGGAAGGCAAGACCAAGGGCCGTTCCATAGCGGCGCAAGGCGTCGCGCTGCGCCGTGGAGGCAGATCCTAAAATTGCACCGGCCTCGCAGGCAAAGACCAGGAGTGCTCCTGTCTTCATGCCTTGCAAATGGCGGATGTGGTCAATCGACGGGTTCGGTGGACGGCCAAGTTTGTCGGCTTCGAGATCCAGGGCTTGCCCGCCAACCATGCCGGCGGCTCCACTGGCGCGGGCAAGCGCCACAACGAGTGCGGTCCGGATTTCCGCATCGGCGTGGGTCGCGGGCAGCGCCAAAATCTCGAATGCCAGAGTCTGCAGGGCATCTCCGGTTAAAATAGCCGTCCACTCGTCGGTGGCTTTCCAAACAGTCGGCTGGCCGCGGCGCAGCTCGTCGTTGTCCATCGCTGGAAGGTCGTCGTGGGCCAGCGAGTAACAATGAATGAGCTCAATAGCGGTTGCGGCATTCAGCGCTGCTGCTGCGGAAACATCAAAAAGTGCTGCACTTTCCGTCACTAAAAACGGCCGGATGCGCTTGCCGCCGCCCAGTACGGCGTGGCGCATGGCACTGGCCAGCCGCTCGGGCGCAGTCTGCCCGCTCAGGCCCGACATTGACGCAAGATGCTGGAGAAGGCGTGCGTCAACCTGCTCGGCGCAAGCCTTCAGTCTTTGCGTGAAGATCATGGACGGCGTACCTTTGGACGTGGCAACCGGGGAGATTGCCGCCGGTGTTTTGTGCCAGCGGCACGAGCCGCCGACGCCGGTGGCCGTTGGGTAAGGTATAGCAGCGGTGTCTGACAAGGATAGTTTAGAAGCCGGGGAGGAGGCGTCTCAGACGCAGCCATCGCATTTGGCGACAGCTCCGGCCGTAGCTGCAGCTATGGAGCCGAGTTCCGGCGAAGGCTTCGAACCTGTTGAGCTTGACGAACAGTCTGAAGTGGCAGCACCCGCTGATCCTGTGGCCGTTCCCCCCTCACACATGCTCGTGCCGGAAGTTTTGGACAGTTCACGGTTTGCCAGTGAGCGCACGGCAGATCCGTACTCCGCGTGGCCACCCCAGTTGAGTTCGCTTCCGGGACAGGTTGAGCCGGGAGATAAAGAGACTGCCGAGCCACCCGAACCCCACCCCGTTACTTTGCCTTCACCGGTTTCAACAGAATCCGAGCGTCCGCTGCTGCCCGAGCGCGCGCCGTTGCTCGTGCGAATGGATGCTGCCATCGCCGCTCATCAGGCGGAACTTCTCCATGAGCCAGTAAATGATGCATCGGCCCAAACACAGCCTGGCAATGAACACGCAAGCGACATCGCGACGGCCTTAGCGATCGCTGCCGTCATTGCGCGTGCGGAACCAACGATAGTTGCGCCGCCAGCCTCACCGCCACCGCCACCCGAACCGCCGGTGCCCCAGCCGCGTGAAACAACGGCGCCACTGTTGCAGCCGCCGCCAACAGCCGCGCCTGTGCCGGAAGACATTCGCCCTGGGGTTCGCGAACAGACGCCCCCTCCTGCTGAGCCGCAGTCAAGAGCGCCCGATCTGCCGCCAGTCCAGCATTGGGGCATTCGCGCCGCGACCTTCGCGGCCAAGGCGGCAGCGGCTTATGCTGCTCTCGTGATTGCGCTGCTGGCCGTGTTCCGTTTTGTCGATCCGCCGGGATCAGCGTTGATGGCGCTGCGCTGGATCGGCGGAACCAGCATCGAGCAGACGTGGGTGCCCATTGCAACCGTGTCGCCTCAACTTGTACGCGCTGTCGTGGTGTCTGAAGATTGGACGTTCTGCAGCCACAATGGCATCGATCTCGACGCCATGCGAACCGCGATAGAAAAGGCGAAGGGCGGCATCCCCCGCGGGGCGAGCACCATCTCGATGCAGGTGGCCAAGAACATGTTTCTGTGGCCGTCTAAAAGTTACGTGCGCAAGGCTATTGAAGTGCCGCTGACGCTGGCCATGGAACTCGCCTGGCCAAAACGAAGAATTCTCGAAGTTTATCTTAATGTTGCGGAGTGGGGTCCAGGAATCTTCGGGGCCGAAGCAGCAAGCCAGCACCATTTCCAGAAGTCTGCAGCATCCCTTACAGCGCGCGAGGCAGCCCAACTGGCCGCGTCCTTGCCCAACCCTTTTCGACGCGATGCCGGCGATCCGGGACCGCAAACCGCCCGCAAGGCCAGCGTTATCCAAGCCCGGATGCGAATTGCCGGACCTGCTGCCAACTGCGTTTTGCCCCCGGTGAAACGCCCGTGAAATCAGGTGTGGCGCTGCGGCCGCGCCACGGCGGCGCTTCGCCTCAGATTGGCAGCAGCAAACACTGGCGCGCACCCAAGATAGTGAGTATAACGCGCGCCAACGCGAACCCGGACCCGGCTTCGCGCACGCTTTGTTTGTGCGCCTTCCGGGAGATACTTTATGGAGCTAACACGTGGCAGTACCTAGGAAAAAGACGACCCCGATGAAAAAGGGTCAGCGCCAGTCACATGACGCATTGACTGCGCCGACGCATGTTGAAGACAAAGACAGCGGTGAGCGCCGCCGCCCCCATCACATTGATCTCAAGTCCGGCAAGTATCGCGGCCGCCAAATTTTGGAACCCAAGACCGACGCCTAAGTCACATCGTAGTCTGGGCTTATGCTGGCAGCAGTGCTAACGGCCGGTTTGGTTCACCTCGAAACTGACCTTGTTTCTCAAGAACCACTTCACCAATAGGGGAAATGCCCATGTCGCTCAGAGCTCTGCCCGTGACGGTCATTCCGTTTCTTCTGTATTTCGTCTTCGCATTGTCCGGCATTGATCTGGGCGGCTCCCTTTCGGGTGCCGACGGCTGGAGAACGATGAGCGGCGGTACCTGGAAGCTGACCTGGGGCGATGTGATTTTGGTTGTTACAATGATCGCGTTATTCGTTGAGATACTGAAAGCCACGTACACGACAACGGCGTCGCTGGTTGATCATGGGCTGTCGATGGTGCTGTTCATCGCAGCCCTCATCGCATTCTTGATGGTTCCGCAGGCGGCCACTTCAGTGTTTTTCCTGCTCCTGGTCGCGCTGGTGATCGACGTGATCGCCGGATTTACAATCGGCATCCGCGTTGCCAAGCGCGATATCGGCTTTGGGTCAGGCGACCAGTAGCGTCTGCGCCCCCGTCGATTTGAGATCTTTGCAAAGCGGCCGGCCCACCAGGGCTGGCCGTTTTCGTTAACGCCGTGGTCCGGTGAAGCTGCGGCGACACTCCGGTTTAACCAGTACGTGCAAACACCCCGATATTCGCCGTCTTCAACGAATTTTGGCGGCCCGCTTGTTAACAAACCGCTGCATATTTGAAGTGTTGTTAAGAGTTCCGGTTTAGTCTTTTGGTCATTCATGTTTCATGGAGTGGCCTGCTGGTGGACTGGCAGGCCGCTACCAGCGTTGTTGCGCCAGCCAGTTGGGTTTGGCTTTCTAAGGGGTATGCTTCTCGTGAGTTTTGCAGACCAGCCCTTGGTCCCGGTCAACCCAGCCGGTGCGATCATCGCAGGCGCAGACGGGCTGGTAGCGACTCAGGACCTGCCCATGATCGCAGAGGGGCTGGATCTCGTCGGCATTCTGTCCGCCGTTCAAGAGACCGCCTACAGCTGGGACCTGACCAGCGACCGCATTGAGTGGGAAAGCAATGCAGCATCGGTTTTGGGCGTGGCCGATACCGGAAGCATCGCCACTGGCACCGCCTACCAAATGCTCATCGCTCCTCAGTATCTCAGCCAGCGCAACAGCAGCATTGCTGGCGCGAAAGTCGCTGGTGGAGCTCGCGGTATCGGATATCGTTTGCAGTATCAGTTGCAGCCGATGGGCCGCCGCAGCAGCGTCAGCGTTTGGGTTGAGGACCATGGACGCTGGTGGCCAGACGCTGAGGGGCGCGCCATTCAAGCGCGTGGCGTCCTTCGTGTGATCAACGATCGCTATTGGGAAGAGCAGAGGCTTCTTCATCGCAGCGACCATGACGAACTAACTGGCCAGCTCAACCGCATTCGTCTCACCGAAGCGCTGGGCACCACCATCGGCCGCGCAGAGCGCACAGGCAAGCCGTTCGCGTTTCTCATGGCCTCGGTGAACAATCTCGATGTGATCAACGAGTCGTTCGGCTTCGAAGTGGGCGACGACGTGATTGCGGCCACGGCCCGTCTCATTAAATCGAAGTTGCGTGGCGGGGATACACTCGGCCGCTATTCATCCAACAAATTCGGCATCATCCTCAACGAATGCGGTCCCGGCGCCATGCGCATCGCAGCAGACCGCTTCTTGAAGTGCGTTCGCGATGCAACCATTCAAACAAGCGCATGTCAGCTTTCGGCCTCGATCTCCATGGGCGGCATCGTTTCGCCCAGCCAGGCCATGACGGTCGCTGACGCGCTGGGAAATGCCTTGCACGCGCTTGACCGCGCTAAAATGAAGCGCTTCGACTGCTTCATGGCCTATGAGCCGATGCAATCCCGCGAGACCTTGCGCCGCCGCAGCATTGCAATTGCTGACGATGTGATGTCGGCGCTCGATCAGGAACGCATGCTGCTCGTTCTGCAGCCGATCGTTTCGGCGGCAACTGGAAAGCCCGAGCACTACGAGTGTCTGCTGCGCATGCAAAAGCCCGATGGTGCTCTGGTCTCGGCTGGGGAATTCATGACCATTGCCGAACAACTTGGGCTATCGCGCCATATTGACCGGCGCACGCTTGAGCTGTCGGTCGCGCTATTGCGAAAGCACCCGGATTTGAAACTGGCGGTGAACGTCTCCGGCCTCACGGTTGCAGATCATGATTGGATTATCAGCCTGCAGAAGCTGACGGGAGGGAAGGCATCGATCACGAACC
>JANNXL010000134.1:0-5150 GCA_031409575.1 Hyphomicrobium sp. | reverse complement strand
GTGTGCCTTCGGCTTCGCGGAGTGCTCCCGTCCCAGAAGCCAGCGCGCGGCGGCCGTTCGCACCCGCCCGCCGCAGCGCATCCTGAGCGCGCGCCATTTCCAGGCCGCGGCGCAAATCCATCAGCCGCTTGCGGCCATCTTCGGCGATCTGCCGGAGGCGGCGGATTTCGGTATCAAAGCGGCTGACGGCCGTCTGCCTTTCAATGCGCTAATCTTCGTTGGCGGCGATGACGGTTGCTGCATCCAATGCCAGATCTTCACGGCCGGCAGCCAAGGCTTGGCGAGCGCTGGCGTCCAATTCTGCGATGCGCGCCGTCAAGGCAGCGACTGCACGCACTTCCGAGGCTTGATGCGCCATGGCGCAGGCGAGTTCGCGCCTGCAGTGTTCGAGTGAACCCGCCGCATCACGCAACTGCTGCTCAAGCACACGGATTGCATTGGCGTCAAACACGGCCTCTTCGGCTTCCGCCACGGCACCGCGCAATAAGGTGGTCAGCGTTTTTAACATTTGGGATGTCCTCCTTCTTGATTAGACGTTTGATAAATTCTCAACCGTGAAGGGTCCGGCGCCTGGATATCCGATGGCTTGGAACCGCTCGAAGGTCATGAACTACGTTCACTCTCCCGTCATACCAATTTAATAAACATCGTTCAAACTAAAAATGAACAAAGTTCATTAGAAACCGAATCGTGGTTAAGGTCGAGTTAAGAACTGGCGGTATAGATAATAGGACCAAGGTGTTGATGCACTACACTGCCACGTGTCCGGCGCTGATATTTTAGATGGAAACAGCATATGAGTTCCAAGGCTGACGACGCAGCGCTGGAGAAGCCCACGACCGATCCTGCCTCGTTCCGCGAACGGCTTCGGGCAGACATTCTCGCAATCGCGTTGCGCGTCATTGAACTTGAAGGAGTGGCTGCGCTGCAGGCCCGCCGCGTGGCCGTTGAAGCCGAATGCTCAGTCGGCACGATCTATAACATTTACGGCGACTTGGACGGCCTGATCATCAGCGCGAACGCAGAAACGCTGGCACTGTTGGGCAACGAGCTGAAGGCCGTCTATGATGCCACGCTCGCCGAGCCGGTCGGACCTCGACTTACCGCACTGGCACTCGCCTACATGGAATTCGCGTTGAACAACCGTCTGCGCTGGCGCGCCATCTTTGACCACCGGCTTCCAGCAGGCAAATCGCTACCTGAAGACTATCAGGCCAGCCGTTCTGAATTGCTGGTGCTTCTTTCGCAAGCCATTGCCACCAATGACGTGCAACGGCCTCTCGCGATGCGAGCCGCGCGCGCGATGTTTGCAGCCGTCCACGGCATCATCGCGCTGGCACTCGACAACAAACTCAGCCCGTTTGATGCGAGCGTCGTCGAAGCAGACATTCGCTTCATTGTTGGAGCCGGAGCCTTAGGTCTCGCCGGATCTCAGAATGCATAGGTCAGGAAAGTCGTGGCCCGGCACGCTTATCTGACCCCCTATCTGACGACGGGCCATTCCTTCATCGGCTCCGCCTCAGTTGCCTTTGGCTCGGCACTCTTGCTCTCACTCGCCGCTGTCGCCGTCGCCTTTATAACCGCAGCAGAAGCACGTTCTGCGGCTTCAGCGGCGCGTTCTGCTGCGGCGGCGGCACGCTCGGCAGCTGCCAGCGCACGTTTTGCAACAGCCGCAGAGTCGTCGTCGTTTGACGAGCCTTTTTTCGTGGACGGCGTCTCAAGCTTTTCCTTGCTCGCCAATTTTTCCTTGAGTTCTTTCTGCTTGGCATCCGCGCTATCGTAGTTAACGCGCGCATCCGGCTTGTCGACCGAGCCCGTTTCAACCGATTGCTTCTCTGGATCGCTCTTCTTGCGATCTCTTGAACGCTCGGCATCGCCGGCACTATCGGACGGCTCGTCCGCAGATTTGACCGATTTGTCTGAGTTCTTTTGGTGCCCGCCGTTTCGATAGAAGTCCGTGTCCTCACCCACGGCCTTCACGGTCGTAACTTTCTCGCGATCCAGGTCTGACTTATCCGCGATGTCTTTGTCTTCCTCCTCGGCGGCTTTGTTCGCAGACGCTTTTTGTACGGTCGCTTCATCGCCGGAGCCTTCGCCACGCCATTTTTTTGCGTTGCTGGCTGCCACTCCTGCCACGTCTTCTTCGGGCTTCACCTTGCGGCCCTTATCGAGTCCGGCAAGAACACCCTTGGCGCTTTCGCTATCCAAGGGATCAAACTTGTAAGTGCTATACGTCACCGTCACGCGCGTGCCGATCGCAACCCGCGGATACAAATCCTGCACGTCCTTGTTGTACATTCGCACGCATCCCTTGGAAGCGGCTGTACCAATGGTCCACGGGGCATCAGTTCCATGAATGCGATACGCGCTAGATCCGAGATACAGGGCGTGCGTTCCTAGAGGATTCATAGGGTGCCCACCGGGAACCCATGGCGGCAATCGCGGATTCTCAGCGATCATTTCTGGGGTCGGCGTCCACGACGGATTCACGCGCTTTTCCGAGACGCTGGTCAAACCCGACCACTTGCTCTTATCGCGCGGTATGGCAATGGGGTAACTGAGGGCCTGGCCGGGAGCCGTAACATAATAAACGCGGCGATCTCCGAAGCTGACGATCAGTTCGCCAGTACGTGCTTTCTTGTCGAAACTGACTACTTCCCGGCCGCTATCATTAACCGTTTCATTGCTGCCCCAATCAAAGAAGATGGACGATTCAGTCCGGGCAGGAGGGGCGGCCTGTGTAGCGGACACAGCAGCAGCAAGTGCGAATGCCACAGCAACGATTGTTGCAAACGGCTGACGAACAGAGAGATGCGCCGCATACGTCTGGGTCGTGTGTGTCAATGTCTTCATCCTGCCTGTTTAGTCAGTGCAAACAACAAATCTGCGACGGCCGTTTCGACGAGCCTAGCTCCAAACCCTGCGACGCGTGCATTGCGGCCAATGCGCGGTCTACCCCACCGGGTCGGGGCACAACGCACGTTCTAAAGGACCCATTCTGCAAGCTGCAACAAGGCTCAAGATTGGCCAAGCACCGGACGGCTGTCTCGGCGTCTCACCGTACAAGGTCTCATCATTGAGGAACCAACGATACGCCGGTTCCCAGCATAACCCCATCTTTGTTATAACGAATTTAAAGCGGCATCTTTCCAAACGATAACGCATACAGGGTATGCGCCGCAGCAATAGAATCGCTCGGCAATAGATTTAGCCACCTCTCGTGGCCCAGCCGCAACGCTGCGTTGCTGCAATTTGAGGCCGCATGCATTACAGTACATCAGTACGGCCCACGTGCGGCGCGAGCATAAGACGTTGCGCAAGAAATTTTAAGATTGTGAAATGGTAGCGAGACCCAGACTTGAACTGGGGACCTACGGATTATGATTCCGCCGCTCTAACCAACTGAGCTATCCCGCCACTGCGCCCGTGTATAAGGACGGGCCGCCAAGCCTGTCAAGGATGGCGGCGGTGATGGTGCCAATTACTCGGCAGCGTCCGCCGTCAAGCGCCCGGCCGGCGATTTTGCAAAGCGCATCATTGTGAAAATGCCAAAGGGCTTGAGCGATTGACGCTCGACGAGCTCCAGCTCATCGCACACCATCACCCGCGATACGTCAAACACTGGCCGCCAGCCGATGACTTCGGCGAACGGGGCCATGCGGCGCTCGACCCACCCGCGCACGCCTTCAACCTGGCTGAAGTGATTGACGAGCATGACCTCTCCACCCGGTTTGGTCACACGGCAGAGTTCGCGCATCACCTTTTCCGGCTCGGGAACGACTGTCACCACATACATGGCAACGACCGTATCGAACGTGGCATCGGGAAACTGCAAGTCGCCGGCATCCATTTCATGGAGACCACGAACGTGGGTGAGCTTATCTTCCTTGACCCGCTCGCGCGCCTTCTGCAGCATCTCGGGTGACAGGTCGATGCCCGTGATTTGAAGATGGGGCGAATAATCGCCCAGTGACAGACCCGTGCCGACGCCAACCTCTAGAACGCTGCCGGTTCCCTTGTTGAGGGTACGCACAGCGTGCTTGCGGCCTTCCGTGGAGACACGGCCGAAGGTGTGATCATAAACCGGGGCCCAGCGGCGGTAAGCGACCTTCACCACGTCTTCATCGATCCGGCCGATGCCAGTGATTCGGCCACCGTCGCGCTCAATGTTCGATGTGGTCCGTGAGGTCACCAAACGGGGTTTTGAAGCCATGTCGTTTACTCGCTCCTGATAAGGCGAAACCGATACTACGATCTCATTCCGGAACCGGTCTAACGGCCCGACACGTCTGACTACTTAACCGCCCACTCAAGAAGCGGCCCGAACGCCTTCAAATTGGCGTTCAGACTGAGGCAATAGTTCCGCATCGAATGTGCGGGCGATCCATCCGCCGCCTAAAACCTGCGCTTGCGCTGACGCATCCGCGTAAAACACGCAGGCTTGGCCGGCAGCAACACCCTCCTCACCCGCATGCAACCTGACCGTCGCTTTCCCGTCTGCCGCAACATGGAGGCTTGCTGGAGCAGGTGCCTGTGCCGACCGAATGCGTGCGTAGATCTCAGTGCCACCACTGACCGCCTGGTCGTGGACCGCAGCGTCAAGCCAATTTACATCTCTAAGCAACAACCCCTTTGTCATCAATAAGGCACGTGGTCCCACCACCACTTCATTCCGGTCGGCGCTGATACGGATGACATACAAAGGATCGGCAGCCGGAATCTTCAATCCTCGACGCTGACCCACTGTATAATTAATTGTGCCTTCGTGACGGCCCAGTTTGCGGCCATCCACATGTACGATGTCGCCTGGTTGAAGTGCGCCTGGCTTTAAGCGTTCGATCACGTCTGAATACTTGCCCTTAGGGACGAAGCAGATGTCCTGGCTGTCGGCCTTGGCAGCAACCGGCAGGCCCAAATCTACAGCAACTTTCCGGACATCAGGCTTCAAAAGCCCGCCAATCGGAAACATCAGCTGGTTGAGCTGAGCGGGCGTCGTCGCGAACAGGAAATAGCTCTGATCGCGTTCGCTGTCGGCTGCACGATGCAGGTGCGGACCATTCAATCCTTCGCGCTTCTGGATATAGTGACCGGTTGCCAAATGCGAGGCGCCGAGTTCGCGTGCGGTGGCAAGTAAGTCCCGGAATTTGATG
>JANNXL010000133.1:0-3158 GCA_031409575.1 Hyphomicrobium sp. | reverse complement strand
GCCCGATCCGGATCGGTGAAGTAGTCCTTGAACCACGCGCCAATCAACTCGTCGCGCGTGCAACCGGTGAGCGCCTCCATCTGCTTGTTGACATCGGTAATGATGCCGGAGGGGTCGGTGGTCATCAGCGCGTCGATGTTTGATTCGATCAGTGAGCGCGTATAGAACTGTTGGTCGCGCAGGCGCTGGTCGAGTTTCCTTTGTTCGGCCTCGACCAGTTTGCGCGCGGTGTTGTCGGTACCAATCAGCAGATAACCGATGATGGTGTCCTGCGCGTCGCGCAGCGCTGTGACCGACACCACCGCCGGAAACCGGCTTCCATCCTTGCGGAAGTAGGTCAGCTCGTAGATGTCCTCGATACCGCGCGACGCCTTGAACACCAGCGCTTCGAAGCCCGGGGTAATCGGGGTCCCGAGCTCGACGCTCAGCGCTTTGGCACGCGCGATGACTTCCTGCGGATCGGAAATGTCAGCCGGCGTGATCTTGTTCATCACTTCCGAGGCCGTGTAACCAAGCATCCGCTCGGCGCCGACGTTGAAGATTTGAATGACGCCCTTTGCGTCGGTGGCGATGCTGGAGAAGTTGGCACTGTTAAAAATGGCGCTCTGCAGGGCCCCCGCCTTGATGGCAGTGCCAATGAGCAAATATCCAATGATGATGTCCTGGGCATCGCGCAGCGCCGTTACGGACACTACTGCTGGAAACCGGCTGCCATCCTTGCGAATGTAGGTCAGTTCATAAATATCTTCGATTCCGCGCGACGCCTTGAACACCAGCGCCTCAAAACCGGGCGTAATTGATGTCCCGAGTTCGACGCTCAGTGCCTTGGCGCGCGCGATCAACTCCTGCGGATCGGAGATGTCGGCGGGCGTGATTTTATTCATGACTTCGGCGGCCGTGTAACCAAGCATCCGCTCAGCGCCGACATTGAAGATCTGAATGACACCCTTTGCGTCGGTAGCGATGCTGGAGAAGTTGGCACTGTTGAAAATAGCGCTCTGCAGGGCCCCCGCCTTGAGCAATGCCTCGTCCGCATGCTTGCGTGCGGCGTCGCCGGTGCCGGTATGCATCCACGGCACATTTGATC
Organism: Hyphomicrobium sp.; assembly: GCA_031409575.1. GTDB lineage: Bacteria > Pseudomonadota > Alphaproteobacteria > Rhizobiales > Hyphomicrobiaceae > JANNFX01. The sequence continues at coordinate 2,071 of JANNXL010000133.1, read as the reverse complement.
CGCTATTCATGGTCTTGCCCCGATAATTGGTGATGTCCAGATCAGCGGATATATTGCAGGACGTCAAATTTGCGTCGCGAGCAGATCTTCAAGAGAATTTCGGAGCTCTGATTCCGAGTACGGCTTACGAAGTACTCTTGCACCTTCAACAAATTCTGCTTTCAGCTTGTCACACACGTTACCCCCTGTCGTGTAGAGCACTCGTATTTCCGGCCGAAGCATGACGGCCTGATGCGCGAGTATACAGCCGCCAAGCAGTGCTGTTTTGAGTTGGATATCGGTAAAGAGAACGTCAAAGTGCTGAGAAGTTTGCAGAAGCGAAAGCGCCGCTTCGACGTCGCTGGCCAAATGTGAGTGGTGTCCACAATCCTGCACCATCATTTCAGCAAAGTCGCTAATGAACACGTCGTCCTCGACGATCAGGATCACGGCCATCGGCCATTCTCAACCGTAACACGGGATTTAATCACCATTTCTCTAAATCCCTTGCCGCAGTGATATCTAGTGCTTGCCCCAAGCATCAACGTGGGCCGTAGATGCAAACTCGCCACGGGAACTAAAGTTCCACGCGTTGTAGACATGAATGTCCCGTTGCACCGGTTTGGCGGCAATTTGCGAAAGCGGTCGTACCGGTGCTATGGGGGCTCGCGAATTCCTTAGTCCGCAACGGGTCAAAACTTCGCGTCGAACTACGTCCGCTGCCCGGTCGGTTTGCCTCAGAAAGCAGAAGTTGGAGCCTCCTGGATCGGGAAGGAGTAGCTAACAAACGACAGTTTGGTAACGGTATCGACAGCCGAACGCTACGTCTCAAGACGCCTCGAATCAGAACTCGAAAGAGCCCACCGGAGCCAAAATTTGTGTGGGGCAAACCGTGGGGGAAATTTCGCAACTTATTGAATTTATTGTATTTTCGTATGACTCCCTCTCCGCCAAGTTAAGTCATTGATATTTATATATTATTTGCAATAACAGCGTCTCTTTCGTCAAAGTCTGCGATTCGAACCCTTCTATCTACCAGAGTGCTGCAGGACCTTTGCACGTTGGTCGTGCTCTATACACCGAACGGCTCTGTTTGCATCTCACGTTGACGCCTGAGGCAGTGCAGCCGCGATGCATGTGAGCGGCGTGAGGGTTTCGCCCATACGATCAATCATGCGCCACCATCCAAGGTAGTTATCAAGGTAGCGAGTGGCGACGCCGTTGAAGCGGCGCATCCAACGCTTGAGGCGGCTGATGTAAGCGTTGACGTTCTGGATGTGGTAGCTTCCGTAAGTGTGCTCGCCCTTGCTGGCGTTGATTGAGATATGCAGTAGCCCGGCGGCATCGGCGAACTGGCCATAAGCCGCGCGCCCATCACTGACGAGCAGCGCGTCATGCGCCACCACAGGCTTCAACACGCGTGCAAACGACTTTCCTTCGAGGTCTGGAAGAACCTGATCCGTCGTCGCGCCATGCCGGTCACGCACAATCAGAACCGGGGTATGCTCATCGGTGGAAAGCCCTTTCTTCTTCGACGCGCCGCCACGCTTTCTCGGTGCCCGCCCAACAAGCCTTTTTGAGCCCTTGGCCGATTTCCGGATGAACGTCTCGTCGGCCTCGACAATGCCTTTGACGGTGCCAGCCTTCGTGGTCTTGGGTACTTTCAGGAACCGGTGCCGCCAGCGGAATGCGGTTGTGAGATCGATGCGCGCCCGCTTGGCGGCCTTCCTAAGACTGACCCCGTCGACCATTGCCTTGGCGTAGGCCAGCCAGCGGTCGCGGTGCTTCAGGTTCATCAGCGGCGTGCCGGTCAGCGCGTTGTACGTCCGCGCGCAGTCCTTGCATTTGTAGCGCTTGAGACCCGCGTTGACGCCCCATCGCCGGAACAGCGCCGAGCCGCAATGGCCACAGCGCGGTGAGGCGTCGAACTGCGTTTCGATGAGGCGGATCACCTCATCAGGCTTCTTCGCGCCCGACAGAGACTTCAAAAGCGCCGCCCGCTGCCCCTCAGACAGAGCACCCAGCTGACCAACAAGCGCCTGGAATTCCTCGCCCTTCATAACGTCCCTCCCCAATGACAACAGGAGAGAGA
>JANNXL010000132.1:0-19902 GCA_031409575.1 Hyphomicrobium sp. | reverse complement strand
AGAGGCGGCGATTGCGGTCTCGACAGCCGTGCGCCGCGCACGAGCCGGGCTGCAAGACCCCAACCGGCCGATAGGCTCCTTCATGTTCCTTGGGCCGACCGGCGTCGGCAAGACCGAACTGACCAAGGCGCTCGCGCAGTTCTTGTTCGACGACGACAGTGCCATGGTGCGCATGGACATGAGCGAATATATGGAAAAGCATTCAGTCGCCCGCCTCATCGGCGCGCCGCCGGGCTACGTCGGCTATGAAGAAGGTGGCGCGTTGACGGAAGCTGTGCGGCGGCGGCCGTATCAGGTTGTGCTGTTCGATGAAATCGAGAAGGCGCACCCGGATGTGTTCAACGTGCTGCTGCAGGTTCTGGATGATGGCCGCCTGACAGACGGCCAGGGCCGCACGGTCGACTTCAAGAACACGCTCATCATCCTCACGTCGAATATCGGATCGGAATATCTAGTTAACCAGAAGGAAGGCGAAGACACCGATCTGGTGCGCGAGGATGTGATGGCGGAAGTGCGATCGAAGTTCCGGCCGGAGTTTTTGAATCGCCTCGACGAAATCATTCTGTTCCATCGCCTGCAACGCAATGAAATGGGCGCAATCGTTGATATCCAGATGGGCCGTTTGCAGCGTCTGCTGGCCGATCGCAAGATCACCATCGAGCTCGATGACACAGCCCGCATGTGGCTAGCCAATCGCGGGTATGATGCGGCCTATGGGGCGCGGCCTTTGAAGCGCGTCATTCAGCGCAACGTGCAGGATCCGCTTGCCGAACAGATCCTGGCGGGCGGCGTCAAAGATGGAGACACTGTGAAAGTGTCGGTTAGGGACGGGGCGCTCACTGTGAATGGCTGGCCGGTGAAGGCCGCGGCGTAAGAGTCTATCTGCCAGTGTTTCATTTTGTGCCGCTCAGGCCCAGTGAAACACTGGCGGGTTACTTCAAATTATCGGAATCACGGCTGGCTCTGGGCCTCGCGTGGTTAACAAAAAATACCTCTGACATCCATAAAACTTGAGCATTCCTCTCAAGGGTTCCTCAGGGCCTAACGCGTAGTGTCATCTCACGGTGGATTCAATTCGCGTGGGGTTTTTTGCGTTATGGCCAAGTATACCGGGACATCAGCAGCAGACACGATCACAATCACAACGGGGGTCGTGGACGACGAGATCGACGGCGGCGCCGGGAACGACAAGATTCGCTCGGGCTCGGGCAACGACGTCGTTCATGGCGATGACGGCAATGACGCCATCAACGGCGAAGCCGGTGATGATATTCTTTACGGCGACGCAGGCGATGATACGCTGACCGGCGATGCTGGCAATGACATTCTCTATGGCGGCGACGGCAACGATGGCTTCTTCGGCGGCGGCAGCAACGATCAGATCTACGGCGGCAACGGCAACGACAATATGTTCGGTGACGGCGGCGACGACGTTCTCGATGGCGGCATGGGTGCCGACAAACTGACAGGCGGCATCGGCAACGACACCTTTATTGTCACGGTTGGCGAAGGCGGCGACACGATCACTGGCGGCGCTGGCACGGACACTCTTGAGCTGCGCTTTGCCTCATCAGACGTAACGGCTGCCTTCCGTTCCGATCTCGCTGCTTATCAGAGCTACATGAATGATCAGCTGGCCTCGGCCGGCAGCATGTCGGCGCTCAGCGCGCAGACAACAGGCACATCATTTACGTTTTCGTCTCTCGGCCTGACCATTTCCGGCACGGAAGCCATCAACCTAAAACTCGACGGCAATACCGTTGCTCTGCAGTCGCTGCTGAACGTGGCGCCAGTGGCGGTAACTGACGTTGTTGTGGTGCCGGAAGACACGCCGGTTTCAGGCAATGTTCTCAGCAATGACACGGATGCAGACAACAATACACTGACGGTAACAGGCTACACCGTTGATGGCGTGGCGGGTACGATCGCAGCGGGCACAGCGACCGTGATCGCCAACGTTGGCACGCTGGTCATCAACGCCGACGGCAGCTTCTCTTTCAGCCCTTCTGCTAACTACAATGGCTCGGTGCCGGCAGTGTCCTACTCCATCACCGATGGCAATGGTCAGACGGCAAGCGCGGCATTGGTTCTCGGCCCCGTCGACGCTCAAAACGACGCTCCGGTCGTGGCTTCGGCCGTGGTCGTGGCGACGATCGATGAAGACACCGTTCTGAACGGCCAAGTCGTGGCCAGCGACATCGATGGCGACGTTCTTGAGTATTCAGTCTCGCAGGCTCCCGTCCATGGAGCAGTGACCGTAAATGCACTTACTGGTGCTTACTCCTATCAGCCGTCCGCAAACTACAACGGCGAAGATGCCTTCATTGTGCAGGTGCGCGACCCTTTCGGCTTAATCGTGGCACAGCGTGTTGAGATCACTGTCGTCGCTCAGAACGACGCACCGGTCACCGCCGCTGTTGTCACGCAGTCCGTCAATGAAGACGCGGTGCTGACCGGCCAAGTTGTAGCCAGCGACATCGATGGCGATGTCCTTGGCTATTCAGTCTCTCAAGGCCCAGCCCACGGTGCTGTAACCGTCAATGCAACGACGGGTGCCTATACGTATCAGCCAACGGTAAACTTTAACGGCGCAGACTCCTTCGTCGTGCAAGTGCGCGATCCGTCCGGAGCTACCGTCACGCAGCGCGTTGATATCAGCGTCGTCGCTCAGAACGATGCGCCGGTTGTGGCTTCTGCCGTGGTGGCGGCAACTATCAATGAAGACACCGTTCTGAACGGCCAGGTTGTAGCCAGCGACATCGATGGCGATGTGCTGGCATATTCGGTCTCGCAGGGTGCCGCACATGGTTCTGTGAGCGTCAACGCAGTTACTGGTGCTTATTCTTATCAGCCGGCCGCAAACTACAGCGGCGCTGATGCGTTCATCGTGCAGGTGCGCGATCCTTCAGGTTCGATCGTGACACAGCGTGTCGAAGTCACCGTGAAACCCGTTGTTGATCAGCCTTTCTTGACAGTTACGAACGCCAACCCAAGCGCCGGTTTCACAACCACCGGCACCTCGGGCAACGACGTGCTCACGGGCGGCGCAGGCGCTGACGTGATCAACGGCGGTGCCGGCAACGATACGATTTATGGCGATGGTTCGGGCAAAGTGCGCGTCGCGCTGACTGTGAATGCCGCCCTTGTTGATACCGATGGATCGGAAACGCTGCGCGTCGTGATATCCGGTGTACCGGCCGCTGCATTGCTCTCGGCCGGCCAGAACAACGGCAATGGTTCGTGGACACTGACGGTCCAAGACCTTTCAGGCCTGACAATTCTTGCATCTGATGCCGCAGACTTCACACTCTCTGTTGCTGTAACAGCGACAGAGTGGGATGGCAGCACCAGCACACGCACGGCGGCACTTTCTGTTGCCTTCGAACGCGGCGGCAACGGCGATACTCTATCGGATGGCGACGGCACGGATACGGTGTACGGCGGTCTCGGCAATGACCGCCTGATCGCAGGCCTTGGCAACGATACCTATGACGGCGGCGACGGTTTTGACATTCTCGATATGTCGGCCGCAACCGTTGCCGTTACGGTCGACCTGTCGAAGTCTCTCGCAACTGGGCTCGGCACGGATAAGGTTTTGAATATCGAAGGCGTGGTTGGCTCCTCGTTCAACGACACGCTCACCGGCAGCAAGTACGACAGCTGGCTGTGGGGAGCCAATGGCAACGACAAGATTTACGGTGCAGCCGGCAATGACATGCTTGACGGCGGAAATGGCAACGACACGCTGGACGGCGGTGCGGGCAACGATGTCCTGAACGACGGAGCGGGTGACGACACTTCGAACGGCGGGTCGGGTGACGATACCTTCATCGCAGGCGACGGTAAGGACACCTATATCGGCGGCTCGGGCTTCGACGTCGTCGACTATTCAGCAGCAACACGCGCCGTCAACGTCGATGCCAGTAAGAAAAGCATCACCGGCTACACTGATGACAAGGTTGACGGGATCGAGAAGTTCATCGGCTCAGCCTTCGCGGACGTGTTCAAGGGCGGCAGCACGGCCAACTATTTCGACGGCGGTGCAGGCAATGACAGCTTCCGCGGCATGGGCGGCAAAGACGTCTATACGGGCGGCAAGGGCGACGATTCGTTCATGTGGTATGTGAAGGACATCGTCACCGGCAGCAAGTTGCTCGGCGCCGACTTTATCACCGATTTCGGCAACGGCCGCGACGTCCTCAATCTGTCGGAATTCACAAAGGCCTACAAGGGCGCGAATGTGAACGATGTGGTGCACATCACAGACACGGGTGCCGGCTCGATGGTGTCGGTCAAGACCGTACTCGGCTTTGTCGATCTGGTGCTGTTGCAGGATGTGCATCAGGTAACCGTTAATAGCCTGCTCGCAGATGGCATGATCATCGCCTAAAGCCAAATAATCCGCTGAAGCTTTGTGGCGCGCTCCAAGCTGGAGCGCGTCACAACGGATTATTCATACGTTGGCGCGGGCTTGGCCAAACAATCACTCTCAAGCGGTGTTTTCTTCCGGCTTGGTTTTCCAATCGTTTAGAACTTCCCTCTAATCTTCGGCATGTGGTGATCAGGGTCCAGTCTGGATTTTGAGAACCAAAGTCACCCCTACCCGAGGATTTGTAATGCGTACCTCGCGGCGGATGCTGAAGCAGGTGCGCCGTGCGTTATGCGCGGCCCTTGCTTTCAGCGGCTGCATCAATCTGCTGATGCTGGCAACGCCCCTCTATACTCTTCAGGTCTTCCAGACCGTGGTGCCGCTTGGCAGCCTCGAAACACTCGCCGTTTTGACATTGATCACGGCGGCAGCGATCGTAACGCTGGCGATTTTGGAAGGCGTGCGCGATAACATTCTGCTGCGTGCCGGACTATGGCTTGACCATCATTTGGGCGAGCACATTCTCTCGGATGGTATCAAGCGCGGCGCACCGGCGAACGAACTGATGCAGGATGCTCAAGCATTAGAGCGCGTGCGTGCTTTCTTGACAAATGGCGGCATGACTCCGCTATTCGATGCACCCTGGGTTCCGATTTTTATGTGTGCCCTTGTGCTGATGCACCCGATGATCGGGTCGATTGCAGCTGTCGCAGCTCTTTTGCTCATGGCAGTCGCCTTTTTACAAAGCCGGTTGACGAGCCGTCTCTCCCGCGAAACAGGCCTAGCCTTCGAGCGTTCGCAGCGCTGGTGGATGGGGGTGGCCGGCAACTCAAATTTAGCCGGTGCGCTGGGTCTGGCCGATGGCGCGTCCCGGCAATGGGAATTGACCAACCGGCGGCATATAGCGGGCATGTATTCACTGGGCAAGCGCACAAGCGCGATCAAGGTGGTGTCGCGCGCCATTCGCGTTGGAGCCCAGATCGCGCTCTATGGCATAGGCGCTTGGCTGATCGTCGACAATCAGCTGTCGCCAGGCGTGCTCGTGGCTTCTGCCATTCTCCTGGCGCGGGCGCTGGCGCCGTTTGAACACTTGAATGGGTCGTGGAAGTCGGCCCAGGCGGCCTATGCCGGCTACCTGCGCTTGAGGGCTCTGCCGCCAGATGCTGTCTATCCGTCCGTCTCAGCGGGTGCTCCGGCTCCGCACGGCCTGATCAGTTTGAGCGATGTCACGTACTACCATCCCAATCGCAAAACACCGGCTATGCGCGGCATCCATTTGACCATTCAGCCTGGCGAATGCCTGGGCATAGTCGGCCCCAATGGCTCGGGCAAATCAACACTTGTGTCGGTAATTGCCGGCGCGGCAATCCCTACCAGCGGCTCAGCCGATCTCGATGGGCTTGCGATTTCAAAGTGGCAGCGTTCTGGTGCAAACCCGCCGATCGGCTATATGCCCGACGAACCGCTTTTGATTGAAGGCACTATTCACGACAATATCGCACGCTTCCAAGAAGTGACGTCGCTTTCGGTCGTTCATGCTGCTCAGTTGATTGGCGTGCATGACATTCTTGCCGGCTTACCTTCGGGCTATGACACGATGGTGGGCCCTGGCGGCAGCGGCCTCGCCTTGCGTGAACGCCGCGCAGTGGCTCTGGCCCGGGCCGTCTACGGTTCTCCGCATGCACTGATATTGGATGAGCCTGAAATTGGGCTCGATGGCGCGAGCTTCCGCCGCCTATTGACAGCATTGCAGGCGCTGAAAGATGACGGCACGTCGCTGATTATCGCCACACAGGACCCGCGCTTGCTGGCTCTTGCCGATCAGGTGGCCGTACTGAATGGCGGCACAATACAGGCTGCGGGCACAGGGTTCGAAATGGCCGCAAGAATGACACCGGCTCGGGTTGGTCCGGTTCCGCAAACCGCTTCAAGCGCAGGGGCTCACTGACATGCCGAATTGCTTCCCACGCGCACAAGGATTTCTTGTCACATGAATGGCTCAGCTCAAGAGCGTAGTCCGCCGCGCCTGGATCTGCGCGCGCCCTTGCTCATGGGTTGCGCTGCTGTTCTGATATTTTTCGGCGCAGGCATTGGTGGTGCAGCATACGCTCCCATTGAAAAGGGCGTTGGGCTGCCCGGCAAGATTATCGTCGAAAGCAAAACCAAGCCGGTGCAGCACCCGCGCGGCGGCAGCATTGCCGAGGTGAAAGTGGTTGAAGGCCAGCACGTCGCGCTCGGCGAGGTGCTGATGACGCTCGATACCCAAGCTCTCGACGAACAGATCGGTGCTCTCAAAGCGCAGTCGGAAGCAGCAGCCCGCCAGCTCGACCTAGTGCGGACTGAAGCGGCCACAATGGCCGATCTGCTTGAGCGCAAACTGGCACCGAAATCGCGGCTTCTGCAGTTGGAGCGCCAAGTACAAGAAGTCACCAAAGAAGCTGCCGGGCTAAATGGCCGGATCGCAGTTGCGCAAGGTGAACTCGATAAGTCAGCATTGCGTGCGCCTGTAGCCGGCCGCGTGCTGTCGCTTTCCGTAGCCGGGCCTGGTGCCGTGATCCAGCCGGGAGCGGCGGTTCTTGAAATCGTGCCCGACGATGACCGCTTGGTCGTGGAAGGCCGTCTGACGCCCAGTCAGATAGAAGACATCAAGCCCGGTATGACGGCCAAGGTCTGGCTGACAGCCTTGAGCTGGCGTGATCAGCGGCCGCTGGCGGCCAAGCTTGCGTGGGTGTCGGCCGATAGCGTCGAAGACAAGCGCACCGGTCAACCGTATTTTCTAGCCCGGGTCGAACTCGACGAGGCGCGTGCAGACATCGCCAAAACCATCGCACTGCAGCCCGGCATGCGCGCAGAAATTCTATTGGTTACCGGCCATCGCACACTGCTCACTCAATTGCTTGATCCGTTGATGCGCAGCGTCAATCGCGCGTTTCGCGGATGACAGACATCACGCATCACCAAGGATACCCGCTATGAACCCAGAAAAGCTTTTATCGATGGCGGTGCCAGCCGTGGGCATTGCTCTGGGCGTGTTCCTGTTCGTCTACGTCGCGCAGGATGCGATGACGACTGTGAAAGCCCCGCCGTGCTCCGAGACATATCCATCGGCGACCGAATTCGCGTTGAAAACGGATGCAGGCAAACCGATGTCGCCGATCGAGCTTCAGGCGCGCGCTGGGGCCGATGAGTGGGGCGTTTTGGAACGCGCCAAAGTCATCGCACTTGAGGGCGCACCCGCACCATTTGTCATGACCGTGCAGATGCCGAAAGGCAGCGCCTCGATTTACCGGTCCGACGTGCCGAAGGGAGGGCTCACGTTCCGCTGGCAGCCGCAAGACTTGGTGGGGGCTACGTCAGCCTGTCTCAGCTACAGCGTGTTTCTGCCTGCCGATTTCAACTTTGGCGGTGGCGGCGAACTGCCGGGACTATTCGGTGGTGCCAACTATCAACCAGCCACCCGCACCGAAGGCGCAGCTGGCGTCGCCTCGCGTTTCAAGTGGGGCGCTGACGGCAAAGGCGACCTCGCCTTGCAAGTCCCCGCCATCACAGGTGCAAATGGTCCCTTCAATCTCGAAATCGGCAGTTTCGTCATTCCCAAGGGCCGTTGGGTGCCGGTCGAGCAGGAAATCGTGCTGAACACAACTGGTCAGGCCGACGGCTCGGCGCGCCTGTGGGTCGATGGCGATCTGAAAATTCAACGGTCGAAGATCAGTTGGCGCACAGACGACACCGTCACTTTGACTGGTGTCATTCACGATGTCTGGTATGGCGGCGCAACCAGCGCAGCCACGGCTCCCAAAGACACGATGCTGGCGTTAACGCCGCCTGCAATCAGCTGGAAAAAGTGAGATATCTGCCGCCATTTCGCGCCGTGAGAGGGGCTGCCTGCGGTGAACCGGCATGTGGTCTCGACTGGGTGGTTGAATTTTTTCTTTGGATTTGAGGGTTTTAAGAAACCTTATCTTTATGTAATTCGAAAAAATGTTGTTTTAGACTATTGCTAAACTATGGGCAGTTGCGGCATATTATATCAAGGTCGTGGCGCCGTCCCACCTTCCCCCCCAAGAGGCGTTACGATTTTTTGCCCGCGGTCCCCCCCGGCCGCGGGCATTTTATTGCCGATCGTTCGCTGCGCAGCCGGTCCGCTGTTCTCTGTCAGAATTCTTCGCCCCGTTTAAGTGTCCGCAGTCTTGAGTACGGGCAGTCCCTCAGCCAGTCTGGCTCGTATCAAATCGCCATCGGGCCACTCGTCACTGGCGTCATCGGGATCAGCAAAAACGTCGGGCACAAGCCTATCGCGCATATTGTCGAGGTCACTGCTGATCAGCGGGCCACTCAGCGTGCCGCTGATGAAAATCTCGTGATCATTCGAGATGACGGCAGGCGCCGTGACATTGCCACCAGTCATTAAAGTGCCATGGCAATAATCACAGAAAATCGCGCCTTTTGAAACGATCGATCCGAGCACAACAACTGAGCCCGCACCTTTAAATAGGCCGTCCGTTTGCAGGTCGCCAGCGATGAGTAGAAAGACACCTCCGTCGTGGCTTTCGTTGGTGACTCTGCCAGTGATCTCGACGTTTCCGAGCGCGACGATCGCGCCAATCGAAACATCGCCAGTGTCGTCTGTTTCAGAATCGAGATTGAGATCGCCTGAAATGATTGTCCCTGCTGGAAGGATAAGCGCCTGCTTTAACGGGTGGTCGACCAGGATGCGCCGGCACCACGCGGAAAATGGCTCAGGATCGAAAAAGTTCTTGGCCGCGATGCATGCCGCGAATTCTTGCGCTGCGATCTCCAGGCTTACAATCCGGCCCTTCGCGATGAGAGCTTGCATTGGGAACTCCACAGACATGCGTTGCGCGTGCTGGGCTTTCCATACTGCGAGTCCGCAGCGAGGCTCTAAAATAAAAACGCGGCAGTCCGATGGACTACCGCGTTCGCAACCCAATGGGCGTGTGCCCGATTAGATCAGGTCGATTTCTGCCGGCAGGTACGAAGTGACTTCGAGGCCGACTTCGGTTTCGCGAACGGCGGGCTTTGTCCAGGTCTTCATGAGCAGTTCCTCCAAACGTGAGCGCCGACGGAGTTTCCCGTCCGGCTGAGACCTAGATAAGCCGGTTTAACGATAACTACAAATCGCAAGTTCGTGAGAATCTAATCAGAATTACTTATCTGTGGTTAAGTAGATTTTTGCGCGCCGATCAGCTCCAAAACAAACACTGGCTTGGTGGCTGGCCCGTGCCGGGACGTCATGCCTCGCGTTGGCTTGATGGGTTTGCCAGGATTTGACACCAATCGAGTTGACCCCCCCGCAATGCTTGGATATAGGCTTGATCCTAGCACCGTCCGGAACTTTGGTTTCGTGCGGTACACGCGTTTATAGACCAGGATGATCTTGAGGCTGCTGGGTGCTGTTCGCTAGTTGCGGATCGCGGCGCTAAGCTCTCGCGGGATAGCCCGGAAGCAAATGCGCTCCAGCAATTTATTGTTAAAAAAGGAAAATTCTGATGGCGAACACGTCGTCGGCCAAAAAGGCTGCCCGCCAGATGGTGCGCCGCACCGAGATCAACAAAGCTCGCCATTCGCGCCTCAAGACGGATGTGCGCAAAGTGGAAGATGCGATCTCGTCGGGCGACAAAGCAGCGGCCAAAGCAGCCCTCAAGGCCGTTGAGCCTGTGCTGGCCCGCACCGCTCAGAAGGGCATTCTCAAAAAGAAGACTGCAAGCCGCAAGGTTTCCCGTTTGACGGCTCGCGTTACTGCGATGGCCTAAACGGCACTGTTCGTTGAGGAAAATCGCGGCCGCACCCTTGTGTTGCGTCCGCGAATTTTTTTTCGCGACCCTGCGTTTCGTCAGCCGGTTAAAAAAAACGGCGCAAGGTGGAATAAACAGCAAGGTGTCTTGTTCGCAACAGTAAAGACCTTGCTGGCTCTCCGGCGATTGTTTTTTGAACGTCATTAACCCTTGGTTTCACCTGGGTTGTCCCCAGGCTCCGCGCCCTTTTCCAACACGCGTTGCCAAGTTCAAAATCCCGCCCTTATCAAAAAAAATGCATCAAGCGGCGGCCAACTTTTAGGCCGCAGTTTTGCCTTGCACGGATCAATCCGCGGGGCCTAGATTCTGTTTTGTTCTCAAGGCGGTCCGTCCGGATGTGCGGCCCGTGCTTTGCGTCGATGAGGTCAAATGCGCGGCTGTCTCCGCCCGTGTTTTGGGACGCTTGCGCTCTCCGCGCCCCACTTGCGCATCCGTAAACAACCCGTTAAAAACTCCACAGCTTGGTCAGCAAGAGTCCACAGCGGCGTCAACGCCGGACAAGACGGCGGGTGATCAAGCAACACAGTGTATTTTGTAACGCGTATTGTGGTTTGTGTAAGTATTCACTAGCCCATGTTCTGGGTTCAGCCGATTTTGTGCTGCGTAAAGCTTTATGGCTTCGAGTTGTCCTTCGTGAAAGCCATCTGAATTCTTTCATTCCTGTGTGGGAGCGTGGCGTTGGGTTCCGATGCTGTCGTTGAAGACGTTTCCGTTCTTGACGTTTGGAAACGCCTGGAAGCCGACAAAAACGCGCAACTGGTCGATGTGCGGACACGTCCAGAATGGGCTTTTGTTGGTGTCCCCGATGTCTCGGGTCTCGGGCGGCGCACTGTGATGATGGAGTGGCAGACGTTTCCTGATAGCCGCGTCGATGCGGATTTTGAGGCCAAACTGAGTGGAGTTCTGGAGGCGGCTGGCGTGAAGAAGGATGCGGATCTGTACTTCATTTGCCGGTCAGGAGGCCGCAGCCGTATGGCGGCGGAAGCGATGGCAGCAGCGGGTTTCGCGCACTGCTACAATGTGGCGGAAGGTTTCGAGGGCCCTCTCGATGCTGGCCGTCATAGGGGCAATCTCGCCGGATGGAAATCCGCGGGTCTTCCCTGGGTGCAAGGTTAGAGCACCGGTTTGATTACGATCTGAAAAGACACCCGGGCGTTTGCAGAGGCAAACGGCCAACGCCGGAGGTGTGTCTTGGCAGGGTTGGTATGAGGGTCGTCACTTTTTTTGTGCGGGGTCAAAAATGCAGACGTTCCAAAAAGCAGCCGACATGCTGCCCACATCAAGCATGATCGAAGCCGATCGCGCGGCTCAAGTCATCACCGTTGAAATTGGCACCGTGGAAGACGGCGTTACGGCCGCTCCTAAAACGGGTACGGAAGGCCTTGGCGGAAAAGTGCGGGCTCTCCTGCGCGCCCGTCTCGGCGATGATATCTTCACCAGCTGGTTCAACGCGCTCGAATTTGAAAGCTTCGACGGCAAGACCGTGAAGGTCTCGGTGCCCGTGAAGTTCTTGCGCAACTGGATCCAGTCTCACTTTCTCGAAGATTTGCTGATGTGCTGCCGCTCGGAGTTCGAAGGCGCAGAGATGATCGATGTGGTGTTGCGTCAGCCGGGCGGGCAAAACCATCGCCCGTTGGCGTCCGCGCCTCAGCCTGTTGAGCGCGCCTTGCATGTGCAGCCCGTCCGTTCGGCTTTGTCCTCAGAGCCCGCACCGTCCAGACCCATGCCGCGCGCGGTCATGGTCTCACCGGCTCGCACGGGCGCTGGCGGCTTCGAAGGCTCGCCGCTCGATCCGAACCATACGTTTGAAAGCTTTGTGATCAGCGGCTCGAACCGCATGGCGCATGCAGGTGCCACGCAAGTCGCTGAAATGGCGATGAAGAGCAATCCGGGTTTCAACCCGCTGTTCATTCACTCGTCGGTCGGGCTTGGCAAAACGCATTTGCTGCACGCGATTGCGTGGGAAGTGAAGCGCAATAACCCGAACGCCCAGGTGCTGTATTTGACGGCCGAGCGCTTCCGCTATCAGTTCGTCGAAGCCCTGCGTAGCCAGGATCCGCTGTCCTTCAAGGAGAAGTTCCGCAACGTCAACTTGCTGCTGATCGATGATCTCGAATTCATGCAAGGCGAGAAAACCGAGCTTGAATTCGATCACATCATCAACGCGCTGCTCGATGGCGGCCGTCAGGTGGTGGTCGCCTCGGCTCGCCCGCCGAGCCATATCGAACGCTTGAATGAGCGTATGCGCTCGCGCCTTCAACGCGGGCTCGTCACGGAAATCGGCGGGTTTGACTATGATCTGCGGCGCAAGGTTCTTGAGCGCCGCCTCGATGACAAGCGCGCCATCGAAGCCGCGTTTGATCTGTCACCCGCTGTGCTCGATTTGCTGGCAACGCGCTTGACGGAAAGCGGCCGCGAGTTGGAAGGGGCGGTGAACCGTCTCTTCCTCACCTGGCAGCATGTACGCCAGCCACTGACGATCGACATCGCGGAAACAGTCATTCGTGATCTCGTCCAAGGCCTGGAGCCGCGCCGTATCAAGATCGAAGACATTCTGCGCATCGTGTCGCGTCACTATGGGGTGTCGAAAAGCGATCTCCTGTCGCAACGCCGCCATCGCTCGGTCGTGTGGCCGCGCCAGATCGGCATGTATCTCGCCAAGCACCTGACGGCCCGTTCGCTGCCAGAAATCGGCCGCCGCTTCGGCGATCGCGATCACACCACCGTGCTGCACGCGATCCGCAAAATCGAAGGTCAGATGAATGCGGATGCCCGCCTGCGCGACGAGCTGGAAGAGCTGAAAAAGCAGCTCAACCGCTAACGGTGCGCTGAGGGGGAAGGTTGGCCGAACGCCATCGTCCAGTGCTGCATCTGGCATAGGCTGATGCAACCTAAGATCACAATTCCGGGGCGGCGCACGCAAATGCGCTGCCCCGGATGTATTATAGGCGCTCTCAATGCCCTATGGCCTCGGGTTGTACTTGAATTTCGTATCCCTTTCGGGTCAATTCGCAGGCGTCCCTACGCGATTCCTTCTCCCTCGCTGCCTCAACCGCCGTCGAGACCTGGGCGCGCCGGGGATCATCCAGAACCGCACCCAAAACGAGCGCGCCGGCACTCTGCCAGCGGCTCGAAAAACCGCCGAGGCCTTCGATGCACTTACAGATTGAGCGTGGCGAGCTTCTCCGAGCCCTGGGCCATGTGACCAGTGTGGTAGAGCGGCGCACGACCATCCCGATTTTGTCGAATGTGCTGCTGCGGGCGTCCGGTCAATCGCTCGAACTGCGCGCCACCGATCTTGAGCGCGAAGTGATCGAAGAAGTGCCGGCTCAAGTCACGCAGTCCGGTGCCGTCACGGTGCCCGCCCACATGCTGCACGACATCGTTCGCAAACTGGCGGACGGGTCGAAGGTCGACATCAAGCGCGATGCCGAGAAGGAACGCCTCACGGTCACGGCGGGTCCTTCGCGCTTTGCGCTGCAGACGCTGGGCGCAGAAGATTTCCCTGACCTCAACGCGGGTGATCTCGGGCACACGTTTGAAATTGCGGCGCAGGATTTGAAGCGGCTTATTGAGAAGACGCGCTTTGCCATCTCCACGGAAGAGACGCGCTATTACCTCAACGGAATTTTCCTGCATGCCGCCTAACGCGAGAAAGTTGCGACGCTGCGCGCTGTCGCAACCGACGGGCATCGGCTGGCGCAGGTCGAGCTCCCGTTGCCGAAAGGTGCTGCCGGTATGCCGGGCGTGATCGTTCCACGCAAGACGGTCCATGAACTGCATCGCCTCATTGAAGGCAACGGCGGGGCCATTAAAGTTGGCGTGAGTTCCGCGAAAGTGCGTTTCGAAATCGGCAGCGTGACGCTGACGTCCAAGCTGATCGACGGCACGTTCCCGGACTATGGCCGAGTGATCCCGCAAGGCAACGACAAGGAAATGCGTGTCTCGAATGCCGAGTTTACCAGTGCCGTCGATCGCGTTTCAACGATTGCCAGCGAGCGGGGTCGTGCCGTCAAGCTCAACATCGGCAAGAACAAGTTGACGCTGTCAGTCAACAATCCGGAAGGCGGCAGCGCTACGGAAGAAGTTGGCGTCAATTACGCCTCAACGCCGTTGGAAATCGGGTTCAACGCGCGCTACCTGCTCGACATCTCCGGCCAGCTCGAAGGTGAGGAAGCGCGCTTCCTTTTGAACGACCCCGGCTCCCCCACCATGATCCGCGACGACAGCGATGACCACGCGCTCTACGTGCTGATGCCGATGCGGGTGTAGGGAAATTGGGCGGTGCCAACACGTTCATGAAATAGGAAGTTGTTATGAAATACCGTGAAGTTGCGGCGGCACTGATCACGGGCACGTTTGCGATTGCCGCTGAATCGTACGCGGGTGAAATGGTAAGCGAACAGATGTTGTGCCACTCAGTGCGGACGATCTTTGATGCGTCCCAGCCTGATATGGCTCAAGTTCGCGAAGTTTATAAAGTTGTAGAACGAGAATTCACAGAACTAGATCGAAAGAATGCAGCGCGAGGTCGCCCAAAAATTTACGCGCGCATGACTGATGAGGGGAAGCAAACCACGTCAGCGCTAGTCACCGCTCGTTGCGACGACTTCCCGAAAGACAGCATCAAACAGTCTACGGCAACGGTCTACGAAGGCATCGAGGCGATGGGTGACGCCATGGGTGTGAACGAGTAGCCGTAGGTTGTGTCAAGCGCAGCGCGACCCAACAGTTCACGGCAGGAATTCGTTTTTGTCGGGGTGCTATGACGATTGCTCACGCAATCGTGTCATGTTCCCAATTCGCGCCACACCATAAGTGTCATCCTCGGGCTTGTCCCCGGGACCCATCATTCAACAAACTCAGGGATCGATTTCCCGCGCAGAGAGACCACCGCCAACTCCCAAGCATCGTCACCGGTGGCCCGATGGGTCCCGGCAATTAATGCCGGGATGACATTCAGGGTGTGTTTGGCGGCGGTGCAGCATTGGATCGGCGCAGCCCCACTTCGCATTGGGCTGCGCATCCGTTTTGGGCCACTTTAGGGAAAGGCCGGGATCCGCCGCTGATTCCGTCATCCTCGTCGCGCGACAGCTCAGCTGGAGCAAGACGGGGATCCAGCGCAAGAGTTGTCGAAGACACGTTAAATTGTGTCCTGCGGACGAGTCTCACGCTGGGTCCCCGCCGCACTCAGGCTTAACGCCCTTGAGCGGCGAGGAAGACGGGAAGGGAAGGAGCGTTGTCCCTGGGACGTTGGCTCCCCACCGTAAAGCCCCATCACTTAAACAAACTCGAAAACGAGAACGACGAGGCCACAATGACCGGCGGGGCTTCGGCGATTTGCGGATGCGGCTCGTCAATGAAAACGGTGAGGCCCGTGGCGCGCATGTCTTTGATCAATGCCGCGACATGAGCCCAGCCCTTCGGCTCCAATCCAAGACATGCTTCCGACATTTCGCCCTTCAGGCGCACATGAATCGCGATGTTGCCGCGCGCCAGAATGGCGGCCGTCTGCTCCTTGCTGAACCGCTCTTTGTTCGACAGCTTCGTCAGATAAATGCCAGCGACATTGCGTTTGGTCTTGGGTCCCCAGTTGACGCGCTGCTCCTTGTCTGACGCAAAAGAATACTCCCCCGGCGGCAGCGGGCCGACGGCGCGTGCAGCAAAGCACTCGGGATCTGGATTGTTGCGGCAGACATCGCGCCCCGAGATAGCCCAGGTGATGGTTTTGCCGTTCAGCTGCGGGTCGTCGGCAATTACAAAAAGGCGCCCCGACTTGATGGTGTAGCCCAGGCGGAACGTTCCGAGCGATGCGGGAACTGTATGAACGACATCCTCAAACGGATTGCAGATCTCTCCGTCCGTCAGCTTTCGTTCAAAGCCATTGTGCTTAATGGTGACGTAGTCGACATTGGTGGCGCAGTCCCATTGCGGCATCGATTTCTTTTTTGCGAGTGCCGTTGCCGGCGCCACGGGTTCAGGCGTTCGCTTGGGTGCGGCGGCGATTGCCGGCTTTTTCGGAACCGGGAGCGTCGTCGTCGACCAATCCGGCAGAGTTGCCTTTGGCTGACGCCTGATCTGTTCGCATTTTTCCGATAATTTCGGCGGCTGGATTTGCTTGACTGCAAGCTGCCGCGCCACGAGCCCGCTGGCGCCTATTTTGATGTAGGCTTCGATCAGCTCTTGTTGAACGTCGATCTGCTCTTGCGAGAGTTCGAAGATGCATTCGTCGTAGATTTGGTCGCCGACGCCGCTGAAAAAATCCGCGATGGCGTCCGCTGCTTTGGCGGACCCGCTAGCGCTGTCTTGCGGTGGCTCGGCAAGACCGGGATGTGCGGGCATGAACAAGACGCTCAGCAGGCACGCGAGGACCGCCCTTCGCCGTCCATCGATGAGCACTGCGAGCGACATGCGATGGTCAAGTCCCAGTTGAGGGCCCAGTTCACGGCCCGAGTTAAAGGGAGTGCCGCCCGACTTCCGGCCATCGCAGGCGCACTATGACGCGACGATGTGCTGGCTCGGACGTGAATGCCGGTGCGACGTCCCTGAACCTTCGTATCGCAAAAGTCGTGGCAAGAGGAAGGCTTCGCCCTCACTCGATCCAGCCTCTGGCCATCCCCAGGCCATCCCCCGCTTTATGGACGCCAGAGTTAGTGCGAAAGGCGGCTTCGTGATATGTGCTCGGCACGTTTCAACTCAGCCTCGTCAGTTTGGCCAGTCTGGCCGGGCCGTTGATTGAGCGACCTTTTTTCAAAGTTCAGGACATTAAACAATTGATCGATCCGATTCGATTTAGGTCGCATGTCGCTGGCGGCTGGTACCCATGACAGCGCATCCCCGCCCCCATGCCGCGCCGGCACAATTGTGGCTCGAACGCCTGGTGCTCACCAATTTCCGCAATCATGCGGCGACGACAATCAACGTCGGGCAGCAGCCCGTGGTGCTGGTGGGTGCGAACGGCTCGGGTAAGACCAATATTCTGGAAGCGGTCTCGTTACTCTCGCCGGGGCAGGGCCTGCGGCGCGCGCCGTTCATTGATCTGGCGCGTGCGGCGAGCGATGGGTCGTGGGCGCTTTCTGCCAAGGTTCATACCGCGCATGGCGTCATCGATGTCGGTACGGGGCAGACGGCCACGCCAGAGACGACCGAGCGCACGGGCCGCATTGTGCGCCTCAATGGCGAAGCGTCAACCTCGGGCGCACTTGCCGACTACGTCGAAATGGTGTGGGTCACGCCCGCGTCCGATGGGCTGTTCACGGGGCCAGCGTCTGACCGCCGGCGGTTTCTCGACCGGCTGATCCTCTGTTTCGATCCAGCGCACGCCAAACTGTCGAGCCGCTTTGAGCGTGCCATGCAACAGCGCAACAAGTTGCTGGCCGACGGCGTGCGCGAGGCATCGCGCTTTCACGGCCTCGAAGTGGTCATGGCCGAAACCGGCACGGCGATTGCGGCCGCGCGCAACGAAGCCATCACGGCTTTGAAGATTGTCATTGAGGAACGGCGCGCGCGCGATCCCAATTCGCTATTTCCGTGGAGCCAGATCGCCCTCCAAGGTGCGCTCGAAAACGATCTTGAACACCGCACGGCGATCGAAACGGAAGACGGCTACCTGCACACACTGGAGCGCGCACGCGAACGCGACCGCGCGGCCGGGCGCACGCTTGATGGCCCACACCGTTCCGATCTCATAGTTGGTCATGGCCCCAAAACCATGCCGGCGAAGCTCTGTTCAACCGGCGAACAGAAAGCTCTGCTGATGGGGCTGGTACTGGCGCACGCGGAAATGATCGCCGCCCGGCAGGACGGGCTATCGCCGATCCTGTTGCTCGATGAGGTGACTGCGCATCTCGACGAGGCGCGGCGCGCGGCGTTGTTCGCTGAAATTCTACGCATCGGCTCGCAGGCGTGGATGAGCGGCACCGACCTTCAAGCCTTCGCGGCGCTCATTGGGCACGCCACGTTTCTGCGGGTGGATGATGGGGTTGTGCACCCTTTCCCGACGAAAAATTGATGCCCGCGAAGTCAGCCGCTGTGCACCTCTGACGCACCCTTGCAAATGGCTGAAAACACACGAAAAAGATTGGTGATTCAGACACCGGAAAAAACACCTATTCCGCCCCGGTCCGGCCTGGAGTGTGCTATAAAACTAAGCTCAATGTGAATAGTTTTGAGACAGGTCCGTGATGAGCGCTAAGCCCGCCAAAAAAGCCGCCCCCGTGGACGACGTAACGCCGTCAGTGGACGAGGTCGTTCCGCAAGCGGAAGCCGCTACTCCGCCCACTGATGATTACGGTGAGGACAGCATCAAGATGCTGAAGGGCCTCGATGCCGTGCGCAAACGGCCGGGCATGTACATCGGCGATACCGATGACGGCTCGGGTCTGCATCATATGATCTACGAAGTCGTCGACAACGCCATCGACGAAGTGCTGGCCGGCCATGCCAACGCCTGCGAAGTGACGCTGAATCCGGATGGCTCCGTTACCGTGCGCGACGATGGCCGCGGCATTCCCACGGGCATCAAGAAGGACGACGACAACGACCCGAAGCGCTCGGCCGCCGAAATCGTGTTCACCGAGCTTCACGCCGGCGGCAAGTTTGACCAGAATTCGTACAAGGTCTCGGGTGGCCTGCATGGTGTCGGCGTGTCCGTCGTCAACGCGCTGTCCACCTGGCTCCGCTGCCGCATCTGGCGCGAAGGCAAAGAACACTTCATCGAATTCGGCGACGGCGTGGCCAAAGCGCCGCTCAAAGTTGTCGGCGACGGCAAAGGCGAGCGTGGCACGGAAGTATCGTTCCTACCCTCCACCAATACCTTTACGAAAGTTGAATTTGACTACGGCACCATCGAGCATCGCCTGCGCGAACTGGCGTTCCTGAACTCCGGCGCAAAAATCGTGCTGACGGACGCCCGCCACGCCGACGTGAAGCGCGAAGAGCTGTTTTACGAGGGCGGAACGGCGGCGTTCGTGCGCTATCTCGACCGCAACAAGCAGTCGCTGATCCCGGCGCCCGTTATGGTTAGATCAGAGAAAGACGGCATCACTGTCGAGGTAGCGCTGTGGTGGAACGACAGCTACCATGAAAATGTTCTGTGCTTCACCAACAACATTCCGCAGCGCGATGGTGGCACGCACTTGGCCGGCTTCCGCGGCGCGCTGACCCGCATCATCAACAAATACGTAACCGACGGCGGCGTCGCGAAAAAAGAAAAGGTCGATCTGTCGGGCGAAGATGCCCGCGAAGGCTTGACGTGTGTGCTGTCGGTCAAGGTGCCCGACCCCAAGTTTTCCTCGCAAACAAAGGACAAACTGGTTTCCTCAGAAGTGAAGCCGGTTGTCGAAAGCATCGTTGGCGATCAGCTGGCGGCGTGGTTTGAAGAGCATCCCAAAGAAGCGAAATCCATTGTCGGCAAAATTATCGAGGCGGCTCAGGCCCGGGAAGCGGCCCGCAAGGCGCGCGAACTGACACGCCGCAAGGGCGCGCTGGATGGCTTGCGCCTTCCCGGCGGCTTAGCTGAATGTCAGGACCGGGTCGCTGCCAATACAGAATTGTTTATCGTCGAAGGCGACTCGGCCGGTGGCTCCGCCAAGCAGGGCCGCAAGCGCGAATATCAGGCCGTGCTGCCGATCCGCGGTAAGATCCTCAATGTCGAGCGCGCCCGTTTCGACAAAATGCTGGGTTCAGCCGAGATCGGCACGCTGATCACCGCATTGG
>JANNXL010000131.1:0-5811 GCA_031409575.1 Hyphomicrobium sp. | reverse complement strand
GGTGCGAACGGCCGCCGCGCGCTGGCTTCTGGGACGGGAGCACTCCGCGAAGCCGAAGGCACACTGACAAAAATCCGCGAACTGCAGGCGCGAGACGAGGATGTGTCAGCCGCGTTGGATGATCTCGAACGTCAGGGTTCGGCGCGCGACCTGACGGAGCGGCTCGAAACGTCAGGCTTTGGATCGAAGCCGCGCACCAAACCGGCGGATGTTCTCGCGCGCATGAAAGCCAGCGTGGGTACCCCTGCCAATCCGGTGACATCGCGATGACCGGACCTACCTACCGCCTGCCACGCTCGGCGGCGATCCAAGCAGCCAGCTCTCTGCCTCCCATCTTGCAAACCTTTTCACTTGGAGTTTCACCAATGCAACCCAACACACAAAATACAGGCGCCTGGCTTACCTTCACGTACATTTCGTTCGCGGCCTCCGTGATCATGATGGGGCTGGGCGTCTGGGCCCTGCCCGCTGACCTTTGGGTCAAAGGCTATCTAACGATGGGCTGCGTGTTCATGCTCGGCTCGACGTTCTCGCTGGCCAAAACCGTGCGCGACGAACACGAGTCAAAGCGCATGACCAACCGGCTCGAGGATGCCAAAGCCGAGCGCCTCCTGATGGAAGTTGGCCGCACGTCTTAAATCTGCAATGCCCTGCCGTTCGACGCCGGATGGCGGGGCAAACATCCCGATCGCAATGCCATGTACCGGTCAACCGTGTACCGGTGCAACCGTGCCTGCACGGTCTGATGACACGCCTGACAGCGGCCCCAAGAGCGCCCGCCCACGTCGCACTGCGCTGGCTCTATGGCAGAAAAGATACTGTTTTGAATTGTGACGGTACGTGAGTGCAGCAGCATGGCCGCGGATGGGTTTTTGATGAGGGTTCAGCAATCAACCCTTTGCACTGGAGGCCTCTCACGCGACAACAACGGTCGGCCAGTCCCGTTTGATAACAATAAGCAAAGTGCGCAGTCCCCGCATTTGGAGCCCCTAGCACTGGCGGGGCACCACACACTTACCGCTGCTGTCGCGTCATATGTTCATACATCATGTTGAGGCGTGGCGGAAAAGGGGCAACACGGGGGCAACCGTTACGTTGCCGGATTGGTGTGGTCGTCGCGCATCACGCGCTGCACTGTAACCGGCAACCTCTCGCTGTTTTTTTCGCGAGCCGTAGAGCTTGATACTGATCTTTGTTGGACCGCGCGGCAGTCACTTGCTAGGTGAACAGAAGAACTGAATTTGCGCCCGCCTTGCGATCTCGATCAACGGCTTATGAACATCTGGTATGTCAACCACTACGCGGGCGGGCCGGGCATTGGTCCAGCGTACCGTCCCTATGAGCTTGCGTCAGCGTGGCAGCGCCAGGGGCACAGGGTCACCGTTTTTGCCGCAAACTATCATCACCACCAATCGGCCGATGGGCTTGCTCCCGGGCTTCTGGATGCAGGCGGCGTGCAATACGTCTTGATCCCCGCCCGGCTCTACGAAGGCAACGGCATGCCGCGGCTGCTGAACATGGCCGATTTTGCACGCGGCCTTTACCGGCTGCCGTCACGTGTTCCGCTCGAACTTGCAAAGCCCGATGCGATCATTGCCTCGTCGCCGCATCCGTTCGCCGTTTATCCGGCCAGCTCACTGGCGCGGCGCTTCGGGGCGAAACTTGTTTTTGAAATCCGCGATATTTGGCCTTTGAGCATCACGGAAATCACGGGGGCGTCGCGCCATCATCCCTTCGTGCGGATGTGCGCGCTTACAGAACGATTTGCCTATTCCCACGCCGATCTTATCGCTTCAGTTCTGCCGCGCGCTGATCGGTATTTGGCTGAGACAGGCTGGGGTCATAAGCCGTTTGTCTGGGTTCCTAACGGCACGGCGGGTTCACCGCGCAAGAGCGTAGCTTTGAGCGCCACAGGTCAACAGGCCGTGGATCAGATGCGGCGCTGGCGGCAACAAGGCAAGTCGGCGCTGATCCACGCCGGATCGATGGGGCCGCCGAACGGGCTGATGCCGCTGGTCGATGCCGTGGCGGGGCCGGAAGCGGCAGGCATGGCGAGCAAACTCGCGATCCTTCTCATTGGATCGGGTCCCTTGGAAGATGAGATCAAACGCCGCGCGACGGCGTCCACCTGCGAAATCGGTGTTTTCGGGCGCGTCGCGAAGGAAGAGGTCGGCGCAATCGTCAAAGAAGCGAGTTTCGGCTACGCTGGCGTGAACAATTTTCCAAAGCTCTATCAATATGGCGTGTCACTCAACAAAGTTGCCGACTATCTGGCAGCTGGCGTTCCAGTTTTTCTTCCCATCGCGCCGTGCGGCGAGCCAGTGTCTGAAGCTCGCGCTGGCCTCGTAAAATCAATATCGTCTTCCCAAGACATGCAATCCGCGTTGCAAGAGCTCATAGCCATCCCAGAAGTTGAGCGCCAAGCCATGGGTGCGCGCGGCCGCCAGTACATTGAAAACGAATACGCATACGAAGCAATTGCTGCGCGCTATGTGGCGGCCATCGCGGCCTGCGGGAGGGCGGTTGAATGATCAAGCGCACCATAGACGTCGTGGTCTCTGCAGGCGCGCTGGTGGTGCTGTCGCCGCTGCTCATTGGCTTGTCAATCGTCATTCGCCGCCGGCTTGGCCGTCCCGTCTTGTTCGTGCAGGAGCGCCCCGGCCTGCAGGGTAGACCATTTCACATGGTTAAGTTTCGCTCGATGTCGGATGCGCGGTCGTCGCGTGGTGAACTTCTGTCCGACGCCGAGCGCCTGCCGCCATTTGGGCGCTGGCTGCGCAGCTCAAGCCTCGACGAATTGCCAGAACTGTGGAATGTGCTGAAGGGAGAAATGAGCCTTGTGGGGCCGCGCCCGTTGCTGATGGAATACCTGCCACTCTATTCGCCCGAGCAGGCGCGCCGCCATGACGTGCGGCCGGGCATCACCGGCTGGGCGCAGATCAACGGCCGCAACGCGCTGACCTGGGACGAAAAGTTTGCGCTCGATACTTGGTATGTCGACAATCACTCCTTGGCGCTTGACATGAAGATCATCTTTCTCACGTTCAAAACAGTAGTCGCGCGCGATGGCATCAGTGCCGGCGGGGAGGCGACAATGCCGCGCTTCACCGGCAGCAAAAACAGAGCCGGGCAATGAGCGCGCCGCTGTTCGGAATTTACGGTGCAAGCGGTTGCGGGCGCGGGATCATGCCGCTCGCCCGGGAAGATGTGCAGTGGCGCGGCGTGGCGATGGACCGCCTCGTTTTCATCGATGACGCCACACCACAATCGCGCATCAATGGCCATGCCGTTCTGACGTACACGCAGTTTCTTGCCACCGAAGCGACGTCACGAACCGCTGCGCTTGCCATCGCCGACAGCGGCGTGCGCGAGAAACTGGCAACCGCGTGCCGTGCTGATGGCGTTGCGCTGTGGACCGTCAAAGCTGCCAATGCTGTGACAATGGACGACGTATCCGTGGGTGAAGGCGCGCTGATTTCACCGTTTGTCACCTTCACATCGAACATCGTAATTGGGCGCTGTTTCCATGCCAATCTCTACAGTTATGTGGAGCACGATTGCCGGATCGGTGATTTCGTGACGTTCGCGCCCGCCGTCAAATGCAACGGCAACGTGGTGATTGAGGACCACGCTTATGTCGGGGCTGGAGCCGTCATCAAGCAGGGCAAGCCCGGCGTGCCGCTGGTGATCGGGCGCGGGGCGATTGTCGGCATGGGAGCTGTCGTGACCAGAAGCGTGGTGCCGGGCACGACTGTTGCCGGCAATCCGGCGCGGCTGCTCAAAGCGGGTAAGTGATCCATGCTCGGCACACCCTTTTCCCCATGGCCCGCATTTTCCGACGAGGAGGCAGACGCCGTCGCCGCCGTGCTGCGCTCTAACCGCGTAAATTACTGGACCGGCGACGAGTGTCGCAGCTTTGAGCGTGAGTTCGCTGTGTGGACTGGCAGCAGGAAGGCCGTCGCGCTGGCAAACGGCACGCTGGCGCTTGACGTGATTTTGAAAGGGCTGGGCATCGGCGCTGGAGACGAAGTTATCGTCACGCCGCGCACGTTCATGGCGTCGGTGTCGTGTGTTGTCACGGCGGGTGCTGTTCCGGTGTTTGTCGATATCGATCGCGACACGCAGAACATCGTGGCCGGAACGATTGCACCTGCGATCACGAAACGTACCAAGGCCATCGTCGCTGTGCATCTGGCCGGTATGCCGTGCGACATGGACCCCATCGTGGCACTCGCTTGCGACAATAACTTGCCGGTCATTGAAGACTGCGCGCAGGCGCACGGCGCGACCTACAAGGGCCAGCGGGTGGGCTCGCTCGGCCACGCTGCTGCTTGGTCGTTCTGCCAAGACAAAATCATGACCACGGGCGGCGAAGGCGGCATGGTGACGACCAGCGACGAAGCACTGTGGGCGCGCATGTGGGCGCACAAAGACCACGGCAAGAGCTGGAAGGCGGTTTACGAGACAGCTCATCCGCCCGGATACCGCTGGCTGCACGAAAGCTTCGGCACCAATTGGCGTATGCTGGAAATGCAGGCCGTGATCGGCCGCATTCAATTGAAGCGCATGGTGGAATGGTCGCGGCGCCGCCGCGCCAACGCTGACCGGATTTGGAACACCGCCGCCAAGCTGCCCGCACTGCGCGTGCCGCCAGTGCCATCGTGGGCCGGGCATGGGGCCTATAAGTGTTACGTGTTCGTGGAGCCGGAAGCGCTTGCCGCTAGCTGGAGCCGCGACCGCATCATTGCCGAAGTTTCTGCGCGTGGCGTCCCGTGCTTTTCGGGCAGTTGCCCGGAAGTTTATCTGGAAAAAGCCTTCGACGGCACAGGCTGGCGGCCTAAAACGCGCTTGGCCGTTGCGCGCGAATTGGGTGAGACAAGCCTTATGTTCCTCGTCCACCCGACGTTGACGGATGATGAGATCGAGCGGACCTGCGCGGCACTGACAGCGGTGATGACGGCCGCTATGCGATGACAAACCGCCCGCGCATAGCAGTTCTCACGACAGTGCACCCGCGCGGCGATACGCGCATTTTCGTCAAACAAGTGAAAACGCTCGCGATCGCGTTACCCGCTGATGTCGACTATGTCGTCGCGGATGGGCTGGGTAATGATACGTCTTTAACGCCTGCCATCTCCGTGCACGATCTCGGAAAGCCTTCCGGAGGCCGAATGATGCGGGCGCTCGCTGGCAACGTGCGGGCCTTTCGGCAGTTGCGGCGGTTCAAGCCGGTAAGCATTCATTTCCATGATCCCGAGTTGATCCCGGCGTGCCTGTTGCTCAAGGCGTTTGGGCACAAAATCATCTATGACGTGCATGAAGATGTGCCGCGTCAGATCGAGTCTAAGTACTGGATCCCGGTTTGGCTTCGCAGGCCCGCTGCACTCCTTATGAGCGTGGCCGAGCGCATCGCAGCCGGAGCCTTCGACGCGATCATCGTGGCAACGCCGAAGATTGCCGAGCGGTTTCCCGCACATAAAACCGCTGTTGTTCAAAACTTTCCGATTGCAGCCGAGCTGCACGCTGGACCTGCGCAGCCCTGGGCCGGGCGAGGGCAAACCATTGCCTACGTTGGCGGCATCTCCGCAGTGCGGGGGTGCCGCGAAATCGTGACAGCGTTGGAACTGGTCAATCAAACCCATCCGTCACGCTTGCTGATGGCTGGGTCCTTTATTCCGCAGGCCTTCAAAAGTGAACTCTCAGCGCTGCCGGGCTGGCAGTACGTCGACTATCGCGGACATCTCAATCGCGACGGCGTGCGTGACACGCTTTCATCGGCGCGCGCGGGGCTGGTGATGCTCTATCCCGAAC
>JANNXL010000130.1:0-2643 GCA_031409575.1 Hyphomicrobium sp. | reverse complement strand
CCCGGCCCTGGAGCGTAGCGTTATCGCCCTTCGGCTGGGTCACTCCGAAACCACCGGTCTGCAGGCGTGCCGGTGCGATGCCTTGCGTAACGAGTGCGGCTGCCACCGCGGCAGCGCGCTCTGCAGAAAGCTTCTGATTGTAGGCTTCGACACCAATCGAATCCGTATGACCGTTGATTTGCATTGTCCAAGTCGGGTTGTTCTTAAGCGTGATGGCAATATCCTTCATCAGTGCAGCCGAATCCGAACGCACCGTCGACTTATCGAAGTCGAAATGAATGCCATAGTGGTCATAGCGGCGGAGAGTTTTCAGAGACTGCTCCATCGCCGATTTCATCGATGCGCCAGCCGTCACTCTGGTAATTCTCTCGGCGCGGAGTTCCTTTTCCCAACTGAACTGAATCGTGCTTTGCAGCATCAAAGGGTTGTTCTTGTTGTCGAGGAAATAGAAGTCTCCCGTTCCACTTTTGTCGCCTGCGGAAAACGTTCCCGAAGCATGCACAGCCGGCACTTGCACGACTTGATCCTCGATGAGCACTGGTATCTTGATGTCCTTTTCCACGAGGGTAAGCTGACCATCGATCCTGGAAAGCTTGGCATCGTGCACGAGTGACAGCACCGTCTTGCCTGTGGTGCGCAGTTCGACAAGTGATGCGCCAGAGATGCCGAGCGACGTCGTGCTGGGAATGACAAGAGGCATATTCATAGCGTAACCGAGGACGTAGCTATTCGCTTTTTCCCGGTCGAGGATGAGGATATTGCGTTGAACTGTCAGGCCGCGCGTACTGGAATAGGCGAGGCTCAGTTGCTCAGGCGAAATCGCTGTGAACGTCACGGTGCCTTCAGCATCAGCCCCAAATCGATTACTGAATGCCGTTGTGACTTGGCCGCCCACATGCGGCAACAGCGGCCCTGCATATTCTTCGGAAAATGCCGGATGTGAAACGCTTGCGAGGGCCGCGAAAGCCATCGAAGCTGTGCGAATGCGAGCAATCATCGGATCAAACTCCCCACAAAGTTGATTAAGTCCTCTTAATAATGGTTCGACCTCTTTTTTCGTTGTTGCACTGACTATTGAGTTTCAATCTTTCGCCAATCTGGCCCGGGGTCGAAGGTCTTAATGCGGGCAGCCGTCTGTTTTGACAGCGGCCCCAAATCTTTTTCAAACACGTCGCCATCCTGATTGACGATAAGCGTCATGACACCTGAATTGCCGTAGTTGGCAGGTGTAGCGATCAGCGCAAAACCGCCGATCATGAGATTGTTGACGATATAGTCACGCGCGCCACCTGCAGCATTCGGGCCCTGCGCATACAGAACCCGGTAATGATAGCCGTGATAAGCAGGTGGCTCCTCTGCACCGTTTGATCGCCTGTAACCTTCGCCTTGAGCTTTGGCGACAAGGGGACCAAAGGGACTTGTCTCCCCTTCGCCAGCGGCTGGCCAATAGAGCCCATCCTTGCGGCCCTCGCGGCTCAACAGCCGCCGGGCATACTGAATTCCAGCGCCATCATAATCAGTCTCTGCATACTCGCGCTGCGCATCGACGTAGGCGCGCATGACTTCAATTGCCGCGAGTTCATTCTCGCCTATGCGCCGCGTCAGAATTTCTTCAAGACCGGCAGCGCTATCCCACTGCCATTTCCCATCCTTTGCAACGAGCGGAATAGGAAACGGGAATGACTCGCGGCCAATCACGAGGACAGCCTTCGAGGCATTTTCCTGCTTCACCACGTGCGCGTCGTCAAAGGCCGCTGTGAATTTGGTGCGCCGGGCTGCATCGGCGATAGTATCGCCAGAGTCTGCAATTGCTGCCCCTTCAGGCCCAAGCACAGTCACGAGAGCGTCGCTGCCCTCGCTGCGAACAGCGGCAACGAGAGCTGAAACCGCCTCGTCAGCTGAGGCATAAGTGGCCTGAGGGCGGCCGGCAGCTTGAACACATCCAACGGCAAGAACAAACCAGCCTGCGAGAAGCCAGCCTGCGAAAAGCCAGTCTGCGAAAAGAAAGACCGGCGTGGTGCGCTTCAAAAAAGTAGTTCCAGACATCTTCGATGCTCCGTCTTTTTTGGCCGCCACCCTGATGGAAATTGAGAACGGCCTATTTTCATCACCTCTGTTACCCGCACTGCGTTACCGCCGCCGGCCACCCCCACCTCCCGGCCGGCCGCCACCGCCACCGCCTCGATTTCCGGCATGCGCTCGATTGGCGGCAGGATGCGAGGCCGCAGCTTTCCGGCTCACGCTGCCACGGTCGACTTGCCTCTTGATGTCGGCAGCAGGCTTGACGTCCATTGCTTTTGTGGCCGGCCTCGCATCAGGTCTCTGGATGTCGCGCGAAGCTGCCTTGTTTGAGATATTTGCTGGTCCGCGATCGCCAGCCTTGTCTTTGAGTTTTTGACCGCCTCCGTCACCAAGCCGATCCTTGACCTTGTCAGCACCACCAGCGGCGGCTTTGTCTTTGATCTTCTGTCCGCCTCCATCACCTAGCCGATCCTTGACTGTGTCAGCCCCGCCATCGCCGAGCTTGTCTTTAATCTTGTCCGAGCCGCCGTCGTTGACCTTGTCTTTGATCTTCTGTCCGCCGCCGTCACCAAGTTTGTCCTTGACGTTGTCGCGAGCTTTGCCTTCGTCGAAGCCGCGGAA
>JANNXL010000129.1:0-2835 GCA_031409575.1 Hyphomicrobium sp. | reverse complement strand
GGCGAAGTGCTGGGCTTTCTCGGCCCCAACGGTGCCGGCAAATCGACAACCATGAAAATGCTGTCGGGGTTTCTTGAGCCCAATTCAGGCAGCGCCAGCATCTGCGGCCACAACGTGCAAGACGCGCCGAAACTTGCGAAGGCCAGCCTTGGCTATTTGCCGGAAGGCGCGCCGGCCTATGGCGAAATGACACCACGCGCATTCCTGGCGTTCATCGGCGAGATCCGCGGATTTGCGGGTGAAGAGCTAAAGTCGCGCATTGCTGCCGCATCAAACAAGGCTGCACTCGAAGGTGTGCTCGACCAGCGCATCGAGACTTTATCGAAGGGCTATAAGCGCCGGGTTGGTATTGCGCAGGCAATCTTGCACAACCCGCCGGTTCTTATTTTGGACGAGCCGACAGACGGCCTTGATCCCAACCAGAAGTTTCATGTGCGCCGGTTGATCAAAGACATGGCTGCCGACAAGGCGATCATCGTTTCAACGCACATCCTCGAAGAAGTCGAAGCGGTGTGCACGCGCGCCGTTGTCATCGCCAAAGGCCGCATCGTCGCGGACGGCACCGCCGAAGACCTCATGCGGCGCGTGCCCTATCACGGCGCGGTGGTGATCAAGGTCGCGGCCTCCAAAGCCGACGCGGTGACATCTGCGCTGTCGGCCGTAAAGAACGTGACAAAGGTGGAGGTTCTGGGCACCGCAAACGGCATCGCTCATCTCCGCGCGCTTGCCGTGAATGGCACATCCATTGCGACAGATGCCGCCGCAGCACTCGCTTCCCAGGGCATCGCCGTTGACGAACTCTATGTGGAGCGCGGCAAGCTCGACGACGTATTCCGGCAAATCACAGAGAAAGCCGGAGGCTGAGCGATGAGCGAAACACTGAAACACGCTTGGATCATCGCAAAGCGCGAATTCCGCGGCTACTTCGCGACACCGCTCGCAGCGGTCTTTCTGACGATTTTCGTTGCGATGACAGGCGCGCTGGCCTTTTACATCGGCGGCTTCTTTGAGCGCGGCCAAGCCGACCTCTACCCGTTCTTCGCCTATCACCCTTGGCTCTATCTCTTTCTCGTGCCTGCCGTGGCGATGCGGCTGTGGGCGGAAGAACGCAAAAGCGGCACCATCGAACTTCTAATGACGCTGCCAGTCTCGCCAATGGAAGCCGTGCTCGGAAAATTCTTTGCGGCTTGGGCGTTCATCGGTCTGGCGCTTGCGCTCACGTTCCCGATGTGGCTGACGGCCAATTATCTTGGTGACCCCGACAATGGCGTCATTGCAGCGAGCTATCTCGGCAGCTTCTTGATGGCCGGAGCATTCCTGGCGATTGGGTCTTTCATTTCGGCGCTGACAAAAAACCAGGTGATCGCGTTCATTCTTGCGGCCACCGTGTGCTTCTTGTTTTTGCTGAGCGGCATGGAACTCGTCCAAAACACGTTGCGCGCTTGGCTGCCGGAATTCGTCGTGACGGCGCTGTCATCGATGAGCTTCCTCTCGCACTTCGAGCAGATCACACGCGGAGTGGTGAGCCTGCATTCGCTGATTTTCTTTGCCTCGCTGATCGCCTTCGCCCTGTTCGCCAACGTGATCGCCATCGACCAGAAGAAAGCAGCTTAGAGCCACATCATGCGCGATACCCTCAATATGCTGATGCCGTCGCTGGTACCCGCTTGGGACAGGATGGTCGCGCGCGCTGGCACGCTCAACCGCTCGGCCCTCGCGTGGGGCGGACTTGCACTCGCGGCTGTTATTTTGCTGTCGGTCAACCTCATCGCCTCAACAGCCTTCCGCGGCTGGAAGGCTGACTTGACGCAAGACCGCTTGTTCACGATCTCGCAAGGAACGCGGCAGATCTTGAAGTCCATCGAAGAACCCATCCAGGCGCGCGTTTATTTCTCCAAAAAACTCGGCGAGGCCGCACCCGACTATCAGCTCTACTTTGAACGTGTGCGGGCCCTCCTCGAACAATACCGCGACATCTCGGGCGGTAAGCTGGACGTCACCTTCGTTGATCCCGAACCTTTCTCCGATGCCGAAGACCGCGCCGTCGCGTCGGGCCTGAAGGGCTTGCGGCTCAGCCAAGATGGTGAAGCCGGTTACTTCGGACTTGCGGCCAGCAACGCCACCGACAATCAGGCCGTGATCGCATTGTTCCAGCCGGACCGCGAAGGCTTCCTTGAGTACGATGTGTCGAAGTTGATCTACACGCTCGCGAACCCAAAGAAACGTGTGGCCGGCCTGATTACGGCGTTGCCCATCGACGGCGGCATGTCGCCTGCAAACATGATGGCCGGGCAGAAGTCTGAGCCAACACCGCCTTGGCTGATCATGAGCCAGATCCGCGAATTCTTCGACGTGAAGATGATCAACCAGGACGCATCGAGCATCCCCGAAGGCATCGACGTGCTGATGGTCGCACATCCTGTGGGCCTCAAGCCGCAAACAGCCTACGCCATTGATCAGTTCGCGCTGAAGGGCGGCAAGGTGCTGGTCTTCATCGACCCCGTCGCCGAAGCCTCGCAGCTGGCGCTCATTTCGCAGGGCACCGCCGGGCGGGCGGAACTCACCAAGCTCTTGGCCTCCTGGGGCGTCAAATTCGATACGACACAAGTGGTCGCCGACATCAAGAACGCACGCCGTGTTCAATTTGGCGGCCGTGACGGCCAGCCGATGGTCACCGAGTTCGTTGCATGGCTGGGCCTTGGCAAGTCCAACATCGAAGCAGGTGACGTTTTGGCAAACGGCGTTGAGCTGTTGAACATCGCTTCGGCAGGAAACCTGACCAAAGCCGATGGCGCCAAAACGGTTGTGACACCGCTCATCAAAACCTCGACCGAC
>JANNXL010000128.1:0-4521 GCA_031409575.1 Hyphomicrobium sp. | reverse complement strand
TTGCTGCAGAAGCGGACGCAACGAGTGCGATCATGGCAGCGGATCGAGTTAGGTGACGCATGGGTGCTCTCTGAGTTCTTGGTGCTTCTATTCGGCGGGAGACCGGGTGCGGAAAGACCAACGTTTGCCTCGATCGTGTTGTTCCAAACCCGATGAAGCGATCCCGA
This sequence comes from Hyphomicrobium sp., assembly GCA_031409575.1. Lineage (GTDB taxonomy): Bacteria > Pseudomonadota > Alphaproteobacteria > Rhizobiales > Hyphomicrobiaceae > JANNFX01. Next base: position 4,354 of record JANNXL010000128.1, on the reverse strand, counting down.
TCCTCAAGCAATTTGCGTCTGAAGCAGAACCCGTCTGGCTCCTTCGTTATCCGACCGCTGTTCCCGGGCCGTTTACGATGGAACAATTGCAGCGGCCCAGAGTTATCGGAGCTATTCCCCAGCGTGCTTGAATGTTGCGTGTGACGGCAGCGGTAGAAATTGACAGGAACGCTTACATGTCAAAGCCGAGTAATCCAACTGCTTCAATTGTCCACCGTCGAGAATTTCTATCCGCCGCAGCGTCGTCCGCCGCAATGCCTCTGCTCCTCGATTCAACCAGATCGCAGGCCGCAAGCAAGCCGGTAATGGTTTCTCCACGCGATCTTATTGACGTTACGCTCACTGTGAATGGGAAGAAAGAACGCATCAGTGTGGACGCGAGAGTCACGCTACTCGACGCACTACGCGAAAAGATCGGCCTAACCGGCACAAAGAAGGGATGTGATCATGGGCAATGCGGCGCATGCACGGTTCATGTTAACGGCAAGCGGGTTTTGTCCTGCCTTACCCTTGCAGGGATGGTTGAAGGAGAAGCGATCACAACAATCGAAGGTCTCTCAGACATTACCGGCGGTTTGCATCCTATGCAGCAGGCGTTCATCGACAACGATGCGTTTCAATGCGGCTACTGCACCCCTGGTCAAATTATGTCAGCCGTTGCTGTTGTGAGTGAAGGTAAGGCTGAAACCGAAGCATCGGTGCGAGAGGCGATGAGCGGCAACATCTGCCGCTGCGCAGCCTATCCAAATATCGTGACGGCCATCATGCAAGCCAAGATGAAGATGGGGGCTTAGCCAATGCAGCCATTTCTATTCAGTCGCGTGAAAAATGCTGAAGAGGCGATCGACGTGCTGGCGGTTCGCACGGTCGGCGAAAGCAGACCAATCGCAGGAGGAACAACACTCCTCGATTTGATGAAACTCAACGTCATGAACCCGCAGCGTTTGGTTGACGTAAATAGAGCGCTATCGTCGAAAATTGAGAAGACCGCCGGAGGCCTGAGGCTTGGGGCTGCGGTCCGGATGGCGGAAGCGGCTTCACACGAATTTGTCGCCCGGGATTATCCGGTTGTTGCCCAAGCACTGCTTCTGGCTGCCTCGGCACAAATACGCAATATGGCATCGTTGGGCGGCAATGTTTTACAGCGCACGCGCTGCGGCTACTTTCGCGATGCAACGGTCCCAAACTGTAACAAGCGGATTCCCGGATCTGGATGTGCCGCCTGGGATGGCGTGAATCGCATGCACGCAGTGCTTGGCGCAAGCGAATCATGCATTGCAACGTATCCAGGTGATTTCGCGCAGGCACTCATGGTCGTCGATGCGAAATTAGAAATTGTTGGCAGGCGCGGCCCTCGCACCATCGCGTTCTCCCAACTGCACGTTCGGCCCGCAGCGGATCCAGCTGTAGAGACGGTTCTCAAGCCAGATGAGCTGATTGCAGCATTCGTTCTTCCAAAGGCGGAGTGGACGCGCCGATCTGTTTATTTGAAGATCCGCGATCGCGATTCCTATGCCTATGCTCTGGCATCAGCGGCTGTGGCGCTTGACTTGGATGGCAACAAGGTGCGTGACGCCCGGATTGCGCTCGGCGGCGTTGCAACGGTGCCGTGGCGCGCCCGCGATGCAGAAAACTACCTCAAAGGAAAAGAGCTGAATGAGGCGACCGCTGAGAGCGCAGGGCTTCAAGCGTTCGATGGCGCTCAGCCCCGCGAGCACAACGCTTACAAAGTCAAACTTGGCGCTCAGACAGTGGCGCGTGCACTGCTGCAAGCCCAGTCACTGGAGATAAACACATGAGCATTGCTGCGCCGGAGCCAGGGCCAAACATGGGCAGGCCAGAACCGCGAATTGACGGCAAACTCAAGGTCACGGGCGGAGCGAAATATGCCTCAGACTTCGCCGTGGCAAACCCGCTGTATGCGGTATTGGTGATCAGCAATATAGCCAAAGGTAAGATCACAGCCTTCGATCTTAAGATCGCAAAGGCGATACCTGGCGTTGTCGCGATTTACACGCACGAGAACATGCCGCCAGTTGGCCCGTTTGCATTCTTTGGCGCGGGCGGTGAGTCCGGTTCCAAACAGCCGGCTTTGTCAGGCTCGGAGATTTATCACGACGGGCAGATCATCGGTCTGGTGGTTTCCGAGACCTATGAAGTAGCGCGTGAGGCTGCTTCGGCCGTGCGCGTAACGTACGTTAAGGCTCAGCCATCTCCGGTCCTTTCCTCGAAGGGCGTGGATGTCGTTGCTGCTGCTGATGTTTCGCCCCGGCACAAGGATGCAGCCAAAGGCGACTTCGATGGCGCGCTTGCTAAGTCGGCGATCAAGATCTCGGCGGAATACGAGACTGCGTCCCAAGTCCACAATCCCATTGAGTTGTTTAGCACAACCTGCCAGTGGTCCGGCGATATGTTGACCGTTTACGAACCCAGCCAATGGGTCACCGGCATGAAGTTCGGATTGGCCCGTCAAATTAGCGTAAAGCCAGAACAGGTGCATGTTGTTTGCCCGTTCGTGGGAGGGGCATTTGGTTCGAAGGGCGGACTTACCCAAAGAACGTCTCTGGTAGCACGTGCCGCTCGTCAGCTTGGGCGGCCAGTGAAGCTTGTCGCCACGCGCGAACAAGGATTTACCATCGCGACCTACCGCGCGGAAACGAAACACAAGGTGGTTTTGGGTGCTTCAGCCGAGGGGGTTCTTCTAGCTTACGGGCACGACTCATGGGAGCAGACGTCGCGCCTCGACGACTACGTAAATGGCGGAACACATGCGTCCACTGCGATGTACGCTTCCGAGGCCATCAAAACCAAAGTCTATGTAGTGCGAACAGATCGCAACACGCCAGGCTTTATGCGCGCGCCTGCCGAAGTACCATACTTTTTTGCACTAGAAAGCGCGATGGATGAACTTTCAGTCGCGCTGAAAATGGATCCCGTTGAGTTGCGGCGGATCAACGACACGCAGGTCAATCCCGTCAACGGCGCGCCATATACCAGCCGCTCCCTGATGAAGTGCTATGACGAAGCCGCTAGGGCATTCGGATGGGCAAAGCGTACGCCCGAACCGGGCTCCATGCGTGAAGGTGATTGGCTGATCGGCTGGGGCTGCGCAACGGCCACTTACCCGACGCAGATGTCGCCTGCAACAGCACGCGTTACGCTTTCAGCCAGTGGCTCAGCGCGTGTCCAATCCGCCGTCCATGATGTCGGAACGGGTGCGTATACGATCCTCGCACAACTTGTGTCGGAGCGGCTCAATGTTCCGATTGACAACGTAACAGTGGAACTCGGTGACACAACACTTCCCGCAGGCCCCGTGGCAGGCGGATCGGTGACAACGGCTAGTGTCGGTGCGGCAATTGCCAAGGCGTGTGACGCAATCCTTGCGAAGCTGTATCCGCGTGGAGCAACTGGCGGCGGCCTCGTTGCAGCTTTTAAGACACTGGGTGCCGGTTCCGTAGAAGAGTACGCCGAATACGAGCCAGATGTTTTGCCCATAGGATCAGCCACGGAATTGCAAGCCGGCAAAGTAGGGATTAGCGGGGGCGCGATGCCTGACCGAACGATGTTCTCTTTCGGAGCGGAGTTCGTCGAAGTTCGCATCAACGCCCGAACACGCGAGATCCGGGTTCCGCGATGCGTGGGTGCGTTTGCGGCTGGCCGCATCATGAACACCCGCACGGCACGAAGCCAATTGATGGGCGGTATGATCTGGGGAATTTCATCGGCGTTGCATGAAGGCATGGAGATTGACAAGAATTCAGGGCGTTACGTCAACGACAACCTTGCAGAGTACCTCGTGCCGGTGAACGCCGACATAGGTTCCGTCGAGATCATTCTCGTTCCAGAGATCGATATGAAGGTCAATCCATTGGGTATCAAAGGGCTTGGCGAACTGGGAAATGTCGGCACGGACGCTGCTGTCGCCAATGCCGTATTTCACGCTACTGGAAAACGTATTCGCAAACTCCCCATCCGGCTCGAGTCGCTGCTTGAAGTTTGATCCACGAGTCGTGAATTACAGCCACAAGCATATCTTTTGCCTCTGGTACGTAGCGCGATAACGCTGAGAATTTTGACTCAGAACCAAGAGTCACATTTGTCCTCCAGCACTCAATCGCGTTCAGTGACGCCTTCGACCCCGCCGCGCTGTCGCTGCGCAGGCAGTGTCACGTTCCGCCGCTAGCACTCAACACGGCAATACTTGAGTTCGCGTTTGGAACTCAGCTCTTACCGGAACGTTATGGAAATTATACGCAAGTTTCAATCTTAAGGATTTCAAGATGCCTACAGTTCAAACGTCTGATGGCACAAACGTGTTTGTCGAAGACACCGGCGGCGGCAAGCCTTTGGT
>JANNXL010000127.1:0-8046 GCA_031409575.1 Hyphomicrobium sp. | reverse complement strand
GGCCTCTCGAAGAGCTGCATTAACGCTCTCATCGCCGCCGGCGAAGTGCCGAAGTCGGTCGTCGAGAAGCAGGTCGCAGCGAAGTAAGACTGCTGGATGACCGCTATTACGTCGAAACGCTGGCAGAACTCGGCAACGACTGCAAAGAAGGCGTCGACGTCGTCGAAGCGATTGTCCAGTGTGAATTGATGGTGTGGGTTTGAGGGTTCCCACCTAGTAATACGTCCGAAGCGCGGAACTCACTGCCGGAATTAATTCGCATTCGCGGTTGTGGTGGCAATGGTGGACGGTGCTGAGGTTGGATTTGACCCGAAGCGAACGTCTATCCTCCACGATACCGATTGCTGAATTTCGGATGTGCTCCCATTATGGGTGAGCTAACAGAGGCCATGGGAGTTGGCGGCGCGACGACTTGATCGCGCTGCGCTGGTCATGGCAGAGGCGGCATCGGACAGTTCGGCAACAGCCATGCATACGGCGCCGATCTGTAGGCGAATTTGGACACGCACGCCCCCGGACAGAGCAGTCCGACAGAGCATTAGGGACGCACGCCATGAAATATATCGCGCCGGTTGCCGTGATCGCCATCGTGCTTCTTCAATTATCTGGGGCTGTTCCGAATTCGAGTGTCGGTGGCCCGATAACCCTCGCGGTGGTATTTCTCGCCGCCACACTGGCCGTTGGGATCCACGAGGCGTGGACGAACAGGCGGGGCGTGCTCGGCTGGATTGTGAACATCGTTGTCTCGCTCGCCGGCGGTTTCGTGGCCGCCGAGGTCGGCAACCTGATTTTCACGGCGCTACTCTTGCTCCTCGATCTGACAGGGTTGCTGGCGGTCATTGGAAATCTGGATCGGTCGCTGGCGGCCACGGGAGGTCCTCTGCTCTATGTCACCCTCGCCGCCATGATGCTCCTCATGCTGCTGGGATCGTGGATCGCGCTGCGGATCGTGAACCGGTGGCGTTGAGCGTCTTCGGTGGTGGGCGTGGGGCAGCGGCAACTGCCGCCATAGGCCGCCGCAGTTGCGCCGGTGTCTGACACTTTGGGTCAGACACCCAAAGGTCGCTCAGAAGCCTCTTGCTAACTTCAACTTAATACTCAACTTACACATTCATCCTATTGTTTTTCCGTATCATTCTTCACCACTTGGCAACCAATTCTTTACCCTATCTTTCAACATCGCTCCTAGTATTCGGCCCGAACCTTCCTACATCTGAGCGTGTATTGCTCTACTTTTCAGGAGATTTGAGTGATGGACTATTACGTGAGCGGTGGCCAAATCGTGACCCTGCTGCTGGTGGCCGTGGCCATGGCCACCGTCTGGTCGCTGGTCAAAATCGTCCCGCAAGGCTTCGAGTACACGGTTGAGAATTTCGGTAAGTATACCCGCACGCTGGCGCCGGGCCTGCACTTCCTGATTCCGGTCATGGAGCGCATCGGGCATATGGTGAACATGAAGGAACAGGTGATCGAGATCCCGAGCCAGGATGTCATCACCAAAGACAACGCCATGGTTCGCGTCGACGGCGTCGCGTTCTTCCAGGTGATTAGCGCCGCGAAGTCGGCCTATGAAGTTGAAAATCTCGAAAACGCCACCGTCAATCTCACGCTCACCAACATCCGCACCGTGATGGGTTCGATGGACCTTGATGAGCTCTTGTCGAACCGCGACCGCATCAACGCCAAGCTGTTGCAGGTTGTCGATGCCGCCACTGAAGCCTGGGGCATCAAGGTGACGCGCATCGAAATCAAGGACATCGCCCCGCCGCGCGATCTCGTGGAAAGCATGGGCCGGCAGATGAAGGCGGAGCGTGAAAAGCGCGCGCAGATACTGGAATCGGAAGGCTTGCGTCAGGCCGCCATTCTCAAAGCTGAAGGTGCAAAGGCCGCTGTGGTTCTCGAAGCCGAAGGCCGTAAGGAAGCTGCCTTTAAGGATGCCGAAGCCCGCGAGCGGTCTGCCGAAGCCGAAGCCAAGGCAACGCAAATGGTGTCGGACGCCATCTCGAACGGCAACGTGCAGGCGATCAACTATTTCGTCGCCAACAATTACGTCAAGGCGCTCGAAAAAATCGCCAGTGCTCCCAACCAGAAGGTCATCATGATGCCGCTCGAAGCGTCTGCCTTGATTGGATCGCTCGGCGGCTTGGCTCAAATCGCGACGGAAGCCTTCAGCAATGGCGGGCAGCCGAGGGCGGCTACGGTTCCAGCTTTGCCCAAAGGCAGTACGCCGCGCGCATGATCCGCCAACCCCACAATCCAGAAGCAATCCCGCCATCATGGAGACGGCCAAATGTCACCCGCGCTTGATTATCTCTGGAGCCTTGGTACCTGGAACTGGCTGATTGCTGCCGCACTGCTGTTTGCACTCGAATTCATCGTGCCCGGCGTGCATTTCGTCTGGTTCGGCATGGCCGCCGCGCTGACGGCCGCGGTCGTTTACATGTTGGGGGCAACCGGTCTCGGCGCGGCCCTGAGCCTGCCCGCACAGCTCATCTTGTTCGTGGTGCTGTCGGTGATCAGCTTGTTTGCGGTCAAGAAGTTTGGCGCGACACCTGACACCAAAACCGACGCGCCAACGCTCAACATTCGCGGCGCGCAGTACATCGGCCGCGAAGTGACCGTGGAAGATGCCATCGTCAACGGCCGTGGCCGCGTGCGCGTGGATGACGGGGTGTGGAGCGCTCAAGGCGAAGACGCCGCGCGCGGTGCCAAGGTGACGGTGACCGGTGTCAATGGCACCGTGCTCGTGGTCGAGAATCCCACTGACGATTGAAACTCTTTGCTTTGCACACGGCGACACGCGTGCCGCGAGCCGGCCGCCGTGCGCGAAGTACTTAAATCGACGGTGCGTTGACTTCCGTTGATGGTGCTGGTGCGGCGGGCTTCTCATCGCGTGAGAAGCGGCGCTTCAGACTGTTGAGCACCTCATTCACGCTTTCGCACGCGCCCGTCGCCATGCGCATGGTTTCCTCGCCGCGCTTCAAGCGCCTGTCTAGTGCCGCCATGGTGCGCGCCAGTCCGGGGTCGGTGTCTTCGAGCCATGTCGCGGCAACGCTTGCGTAAACCGATCCGAGACCGGCAACGCGCATTGACCCCAAAGGTCCGTCGGTCGGTATTCCCGCCGCGTGAAGCATCCACGCCTGCGAGGCCCAGGCTTTCTTCAGAATGGCACTGTCCATAGGCCGGCTGTCTGCAATCGATTTCAGGCCGGCCTTATACGGGGTCAGCACATCGAACCGCGTCATGATCACATCAAAGATACGGTCTCGTGCGGGCTGATCAGCGGCGGGTTTGGCGCTCCGGGCCAGCACGGCATCATCGGCTGAACGCACAAATGCGGCGACGATGGCGCCTTTCGAGGGAAACTCACGCCGCATTTCAACGAGACCGATGCCAGCCGCGTCGGCGATCTCGCGCATCGTGACATCGCCCCATGGCCGCTCGGCTGCCAGCCGCAGTGCTGCAGCGATGATCCGGTCTCTGTGTGTGAGTTCGTTGAGCATAACAAGACCTCCCTGACGTCAAGTTTCTAACGTAGGGAAGCGAGGCGCGGATTGAAAGTGGTTACAGTCAGGTTGAACGCCCGATATCGTCCAGCCGCTTCTGTAGAGTCATCTTGTCCAGCGAAGCCCAGGGCAAATTCACGAAAATACTGATCCGCTGATGCAGCATCCGGTGCGTATCGGCAAAGGCTTGCGCCTTGACCGCGTCCGCTCCTTCAACGCGTGACGGGTCTTCGACACCCCAGTGCGCGGTCATCGGCTGGCCGGGCCAGAACGGGCACACTTCGCCTGCTGCGTCGTCGCAGACCGTGAAGACAAAATCGAGCGGCGGGGCACCCGGAGCGGCGAATTCGTTCCAGGATTTGGACCGAAGACCGGCGACCGGGTAATTCAGGCGCTCAAGCATTGCGAGTGCTCCCGCGTTGATCGCGCCGCTCGGGTGGCTGCCGGCACTGTATGCCTTGAACTTGCCTGCACCCAGCGCGTTCATGATGCTCTCGGCAATCACCGACCGGCAGGAATTGTGCGTGCATAGGAACAGCACGTTGAACATTTTATCAGTCATTCAAAACTCCATCTAGTTGGCAGCAGGCTTGGCGTGCGGACATCAAGTCTCCGCCGCAGAGGTCGGCGCGGCCGGCGCAGCAGTCTTCCGTCAAAAACGTCACGAGCCCGCGCATCGTTTCAACTTCCAGTGCCGAACGGATGGTGCGCCCGGCACGCCAAGACCGCACCAGCCCGCCGCGATCGAGTTCCTTCATGTGGAACGTGAGACTGGCCGGGCTGATGGATGTGAGCCGCGCAATCTCTCCCGCAGATAACCCATTCGGGCCTGCCGTCACGAGCAGCCGGAAAATTGACAAGCGGTGTTCTTGCGCGAGCGCGGAAAGGGCACGAAGGGCTTCCTGAGTTTTCATCACTCTCTTATTTCAACAATTCTTGAAATATTTAAGACAGCCGCGGAGAGCCGCTGCCGCATCACAAACTTGTGTTGTGAATGTTACTTTGTAACACCAAAAAATGGTACTATGTAACATAGCAAGAATTGAGGGTTTAGAGCCCTCGGCCGTTGTCAACGGAGAGCCTTGCCATGCAGACGAAATACCGGAATTTGATACTCTCTGTGTTGGTTTTTACTGCTGTTCCTGCTGGTTTGACATGGGCCCAGGAGGCCCCGGCCCCAGCGGCGGCAACACCTTTTGATAAATGCCTCAAGGCCGTCAATCTGCGCGGAGCCAGCATGGGCCATACCGAAACCAAAGATGCGCAGGGCCGCCCCGCGTTCCGGTTTACACTGCGCACGTCTGGCATGGATTACGTGGCCATTTGTGACGCTCAGTCCGGAATGATCCACGACGTATCGCCCAAACCCAGCGGCGGCCCATCCCCGCTGTAAGCGGCCTCTACGCATTTCAATTCACTTGAGACCCTCCACTTGAGTGAAGCGCCCGCGAGCCCGGAAGGTGTCAGGTCCCTTTCGCAAGCTCGCGGCCGCGCGCTGCCGCTGCAGAAACGGCTTTCGTCATCAGGTCTTGCAGGCCGCCGTCTGCGTTCATGAGCACGGCCAAAGCCGCAGCCGTTGTGCCGCCGGGAGACGTGACGTTGGTGCGCAAGGCTGCCGGATCGAGATCGGACCGGTGCAGCAGTTCACCGGCCCCTGACACTGTCGCCCGCGCCAATTGCATGGCGAGGTCTGAGCTGAGCCCAGCCGCACGCCCAGCTTCCGCTAGGCATTCCGCAAGCAAAAAGACATAGGCCGGACCAGAGCCAGAGACGGCGGTCACCGCATCCATTTGGCTCTCGTCATCAATCCAGGCCACATCGCCTACGGCCGAGAGAAGTGTCTCGCAGAGCTGGCGATGCTTGGCAGTCATGGCCGCATTGCCCACGCACACCGTGATGCCGCGCCCGATACTCGCGGGCGTGTTCGGCATGGCACGCACGACCGCCACGCCGGCCGGAAGCTGTGTTTCAAAACTTTTGACACTCCGTCCAGCGGCAATCGACAGCACGACCGTGTCGCGGCCCGCCAGTTTGGCGAGTGCGGGAAACGCCGCGTCCATCATCTGCGGCTTAACGGCGGCGAGAATGACACTCGGCGGAACATCAAGCGCGCCAATCGTGGCTTCAGCTTGAATGCCATGCTGCGCCAGCATCGCCGCGACCTCAGGGGGCGGCGAGGGATCCTGCACGCGCACCTGTTTGGGGTCGAGCCCGCGCGCGATGAGGCCGGAGAGGAGCGCACCTCCCATTTTACCGGCACCAGCAAGTACCAATGGTCCGTCGAGTTTCAAGGTCATGAGGCGTGCCGTGGGTTGCGTGGATTGGTTGATGGAACGAGGCCGAACGTCAGTGTCAGCGGTGCAGTCTAATGGGCAGCAAGGGCTTTGGACAGATAGGGCACCGATCATGTCTGCAGTGACACGCCATGGTTGGGCGGCCGGTCATCGCAGCATGGCCTTGCCCAGCCGATAATACCCTTGCGGAGGGCCGGATTTCGCGCGAGCGTCACTTGGGATTTACTTGCTCTGCAGAAAGTCGACGCACACCATGTCCAGCATAAAGGCCGCAGGTCTGCGGCTCGCCCTGTTTGCCGCGGCGCTCACGGCGCCGGTTCTGCAACTCACCACGTTCTTGCCGTGGCAGCACGGCCAGGCGATGGCAGAGCAGCAGACCAACCCGGAAAAGCAGGCCTTCGAGGCAGCCAAAGACCTCGGCACGGTCGAGGCCTGGGATGCGTTTCTGTCGAACTATTCAAGCGGTTTTTATTCAGATCTGGCGCGCGCCTACGTCAAAAAACTTGCCGATGCACCCGTAGAGCAACCCGCTTCCGCCGCGCCGGCAGGTCCAGCACCCGGCGCCTACCCCGCGCCTGCGGGCTCCTGGGGCGGGGTTGTGCGCGATGGCCCCGGTCAGAACTACCGCAAGGTCGACTCCTTGCCGGAAGGCGATCCCGTGACTTTGCTCGGGCCAACAGACGTGATGGAAAACGGATATCCCTGGTTTCGCATCACCTACTCCGGCGGCGGCAGCGGCTACCAATGGGGCGGCATTCTCTGCTCAACGGGGGCCGTGCGTGCCGATCTCTACAAGACCTGCACGACGGGCGCGCAACGCCCGGAACGCGAAGCCAGCCCGCCCAAAAAACAAGTCACTGAAAAGCCCAAGCGCACCTGCGGCTCTGGTCAATTCTACGACAAGCAGAAGGGCCGCTGCATGAGCTTTGAGTCCCAGGAGGATGGCTCCGGCGAGTTGAACAATCCCCCGCCTAAAAAGAACACAAGCGGCATGAGCTGCAAGCAGTTGAAGGCGCGGTGCAGCAAGACAGACCGCACCGACGATTGCGACGTCTATCTCAACTCATGCACGGGCAAAGGCGACAATTGAGGTCGGCAACTGGGGTTTTGTGCCGGGTGTGACGAGCCTGGCTCTGGCCCGATCAGCGTAGTCCTTGCCGGAAACTTAAGGGCACTCAAGTTGCCAAGACGAGGACATGCCAGGCCCTAAACCGAAGTGGACAACGGTTGCCTCGGAAAAAGCGGTGGCGTCCGGTTCAGAGCCAATAGCGGTCACAATGATGAAAACGGCGATGGGCCAGGAAGAGACAGAATCCCATTCTGCCGCATGTCCGGCATGCCAGCAATCATCTTTAATGCGTTGCATCTCAGCTGCTCAAGGCCTTCGAACCTAATGCGCTCAGTTCACATGCCATCGTTAAGACAACTTATTGGCCGGTTTTCTGATCTTGCTGTCCAAAGGCCTGTTGCACATTGCCTGATCACTCATCACCTCCCGACAAAGATCTCGTTGCAGCAGCTCTACGCGACCGTCACGCGTATGCTTCCATCGTGCGACGGTGGCAGCCGGTCCTTTCGCGATACGTGCGGCGTCTTCTCGGGCGTAGCGCGGAATCGACAGAAGATGTGCTTCAGGACGTTTTCATCAAAGTTTATGTCAATCTGAATGATTTCGATTGGTCCCGCCCCTTTGGACCATGGATCTACCGGATCGCTCGAAATGAGGCCCTGAGCTTCTTACGCAAGCGTAAGACCGAGCCTCCCTTGGTCACGGGGGAGGATGCCCGCCTCATCATCGAGAGGTTGACGGATGGCAGCGACGTGCAAGAAATCAGTGACCGCGCGCGTACTGAGGAGAAGGTGCGCGCCGCAATTCTCAAGCTCGATCTGCGCTATAGAGATGTCCTGGTTCTGCGCCTTCTTGAAGAGAAGGGCTACGAGGAGATTGCCGATATTATGCAGGTGCCATTGGGCACTGTTGCAACACTTGTCAGCCGTGGCACGAAGCGATTGCGCACCGCCTTGATTGCCGACGACGTCGATTTGGAGAGATCTTGAGGGTTTTGTGTGACGGAGTTTGAGAAAAGGATTCTCGACACGATCGAGCAGCGTGGCCTGGCACCGCGCCCCTATGCCTATTTCCTGGCAAAACGCTCGGCATTTTGGACATTGGCCGGGCTATCGATTGTGCTCGGGGCCGTCTCGGTGGCGGTGCTCATTTTCGCGATTGAGGACTATCTCGCAAC
>JANNXL010000126.1:0-1681 GCA_031409575.1 Hyphomicrobium sp. | reverse complement strand
GTCTTCTTCGCCACGAACCGCAAGCGCGACCCCGACGCCAAGAGCGTCGAGTTCGGCACGGACGGCGAATCCCGTCAGACCGTCGGCTCCGCAAGCCTCACCATCTTGAAGGAAGACCATGCGGCAGTGCTGCCGCCCGGTTCACCGAAGAAGGCAGAAGACGGGGAACGCATCACGGATGTGGCGCGCCTGAGTATGCCTCGTCTCGACGTGCATGACGAAGCTGGCGTCATCAAAGCCGCGCGACAGCAATTGCAGTCCGCTCAGGTTTTCAAAAACCAGGCTCTCATCTTCGTGCATGGATACAACGTTTCTTTTGAAAGCGCCGTGCGCCGCGCCGGGCAAATTGCCTACGATTTGAATTTCGACGGGCCGGCGTTTCTTTTCAGTTGGCCATCGCGTCAAAGTTACTTCAGCTACCTCACCGATCGCGAGACCATCGTCGTCGCCATCGAGCAATTCAAGGGCTTTCTTCAGCGCGTCATCGTTCCGCTCAATGCGGCAAAAGTTCATGTGGTGGCCCACAGCATGGGCAACATGGTCGTGCTGCAGGCGCTGAGTGACATGAGCGATTTCGATCCTGCCCGCCGTCCGGTTATCGGCGAAGTCATCGATGCCGCTCCCGATGTGGCGCCTGACGTCTTCGGGCAGTTCGCCGCCAAGATCCAGACCGGCGGCGGCAATCTCACCGTCTACGCGTCGGCGGCCGATAAGGCGCTTTGGCTATCGAAGTGGCTGTGGGACCGCCCGCGCGTCGGCTACATCAGCGGTGTTGGGCCAGAGCTCATCTCGGGCGTCGACGTAATCGACATCACCAGCGCCGGCATGGCGATCTTCGCCATCAATCACGATGTCTATGCGTCCAGCCCCATCGTCGTTTCCGACATGAGAAACATCCTCGGCGGCGAGCGCCCGCCGGATAAGCGCACCAAAGAGTTTTCCGCAGTCAGTTCGGAAAGAGGAAAATACTGGATTTACCGCGCGCTGTCTGAAAAACCCGAGGCGTTGGCGCCGGCGCCGAAAGGCGTGCCTTAATCCGGCATTGACCGTCAAATCATCTGGGTGGTAGCTTTCAAGCGACTTTAAAATAATGCAATAAAGTCATGGAGGTGTTCGATGCTGGAAAATAATCGGAAATCACAGCGCTATATTCTTCAACTCGGCGCTGCATTTGCGGTCACCGCCGCCGTGCCGCTCTCCAGCATTGTTGCGGATGCTGCGACGACGGCCGAAAAGCTCTCGGTACTGAGGGCAGCGGTCTCATCCGGTCAGCTGGAGCTTAAGGCAGGTACCGTGGAAGACACATCGGTGGCTCGCCGCCTGGAGCTTGCACAAGGATTTGACAACAGATCGCCCGAGAATCCTCCGCCGGATCCGGCGCCTCCGGCCGATCCTGGCAAATAATGAAGTCTGCGGTTCGACAGGCGACGGAGATTTCCCTCGCGCCAGTCGAGCTGCTGATCTTCCAGGGCACGCCGTTCTGCAACATCGATTGCACGTACTGCTATCTGCCGGATCGCGCCAACCGCTCGAGGATTTCGCTCGAAACAATCGGCACGACGTGCAAACTTTTGGTGCAAGACGGACTCGTCGCGAACAATCCAGAGGTCCTCTGGCACGCGGGCGAGCCGCTCACGCTGCCAGTGGATTTCTATGAGCGCGCCTTTGCGACCATCGAGAC
>JANNXL010000125.1:0-2035 GCA_031409575.1 Hyphomicrobium sp. | reverse complement strand
GCGGAGAACGTCAACTGACTCCCACGATCCTCGATTTGCTCGCCCCAAATCCTTTGAGTGCCGAGGCCGGAAGTCTCCACAGTGCGCTGCAACGCGCGGAAAACCGTCTCTTTTTCTTCGACGGTGAAGTCTTCAGAGTACAACTGCTTCCAACCCGCATCGAAGCGGTAGAATTTCGTTCCACAGGTGGGCAGAAGTGACAGGTTCGCGAGTTTTGCGTCATGCGGCAGACCCGAGATCAACTGCTGCTCGAACTGCGGCCAGTTTCCGCCGGAAATAACCGCGACTTTGACGATGCTGAGAAGATCGTGCAGCAGCGCAGCCATCTCCGCGTCAACAGGCGACTTGCTTTCAGCAAGCGTGCCGTCCAGATCGAAGACGATGAGCTTTTTCATCGCGCGAATTCCATTGTGGAAGCATATTCGCCGCGACGAGCAGACTGGTTCAGGCTTGCACGCCGATAAATGGCTTGCTGCGCAGCTACCACATTGGCATTTTTGCCATCCCAAATTGTCATGGCCGGTTGCTGAATCGCTCGGGCAAACGAAAAAGTCAGTGGCCAAGGCAGCCGCGCTTTGAACCGAACGTTCATTGTATTCAACCGCGCCGACGCCTTTTCACCGGATTGACCGCCTGACAAGAAGGCAATCCCCGGCACGGCCGCGGGAACGGTCCGCAAAAGACACCGCACCGTTGCGTCGGCGACTTCGTCGTCCGTGTTTTGTGTTGGGTTTGCTAACCCCGGAAGCACCATATTGGGCTTGAGGATGATACCCTCCAACTCCACGCCTTGATATACGAGTTGATTGAACACACTTCGCAGCAAGGTCTCTGAAACCTGCGCGGACCTCTCCATCGTGTGGGGGCCGTCCATGAGCACTTCCGGCTCCACAATCGGGACCAGCCCGGCTTCCTGGCACAGTGCCGCATAGCGAGCCAAAGCGTGGGCATTGGCCTCGATGCACGCCCGGCTCGGGATTTTTTCGCCGACGGCAATGACTGCGCGCCACTTCGCAAATCGTGCACCGAGCTTCTGGTACTCAGCCAGACGATCACGCAGACCATCGAGCCCCTCTGTCACCTTCTCGCCTGCGTGAGCGGCCATGTTCGTTGCGCCGGTGTCGATCTTGATGCCAGGAACGAGGCCTGCAGCGACAGCGGCCGTGAGAAACGGAGTGCCGTCCGACATGCGCTGGCGGATCGTTTCGTCGTAAAGAATCACGCCACTGATCGCCTCAGCGAGACCAGGCGTTGTTATAATTAACTCGCGCCAATTGCGTCGAATCTCGGCGGACTGCGGTATGTCTAGCTTAGCAAACCGCGCATTGCAGGTGGCATTGCTTTCATCCATTGCAAGAATGCCCTTGTCGGCGGCGACCAACATTTGCGCGGTGGCACGTATCTGATGCCCAAGGTCGGAGCCGTCGAGAGTCACTTGGCTTTTCATCGGTCGGCTGCCTTTCGTGACATCGAAACCGGGGCCATCACACGCACAGTCGACCGTGCGATCATAAGCTCTTCATCGGTGCGGATGACACGAACGCAAACCTGTCCGCCATCCATTGAGATCATCGGTGCGTTGCGCGCGTTGCGCTCTTCATGCAATTCAATGCCTATGAAGCCCAGCCCCGTGCAGATGCGCTGGCGCACAACGGCCGAGTTTTCGCCGATACCACCAGCGAAGACGAGCGTGTCCAATCCACCGAGCGCCGCCGCATAGGAGCCGATCCATTTCTTGGCCTGATAGCAGAACAATTCCACAGCTTCCGCCGCGCGAACGTCTTCGAGCTCTACGGCAAGCAAATCGCGCAGGTCGGAACTGGTTTCGGAAACACCAAGCAGACCCGATGCGTGATTGGTCATGTGCTGGAACTGCATCGCGTTCATTTGCTCGGTGCGCGCGAGGTAGGCGACCAACCCCGGGTCTACATCGCCTGAGCGACTGCTCATCATCATTCCGGATGCCGGCGTGAAGCCCATGGTGGTATCGATGCTCCGGCCGTCCCGCACTGCGGCGAGGCTGGCGCCATTGCCG
>JANNXL010000124.1:0-3134 GCA_031409575.1 Hyphomicrobium sp. | reverse complement strand
ATTAGCACTTTTACTGTCGATGATGCGGCGAGCGCGTTCTTCGCAAGGGTCACGCCGTCAGTGCCGGGCATTTCCACGTCCGTTATGACAAGATCGAAGGGGGCGGCGCTTGCGGCTTCAAACGCCGACCATGCCTCGGAGCCGTCTTCGGCGGTGTGCACGTTATGGCCGTCCATTTCGAGCGCGCGCCGCACGAGTTCGCGCGTCGCCTTGTCGTCGTCGGCCAGAAGAATGCGTGCCATGTGCGTCGTTTCCCCTCAAAATGCGTCTCGCAAACTCCATCTTCATCGTCATCCTCGAAACGGCATGCCTGCGAGGCGTTTCGGGGATCCAGCGCAAAATGTGCCGTAGGCCCGAACCAATGTGTCTTCGACACGTCTTACGATGGATCCCCGCCTTGCTCCCGCTGCGCTGCCGCACGGCGAGGATGCCGCAAGTAAATCATCCCGCAACGCGTCCGACGTAGGGCAATTCGCGGTAACGGTGCGCGACGTCCATGCCGTAGCCGACGACGAACATATCTTCGCAGTCAAACGCCCTGAAGTCTGCCGCCACGTTGACGGCGCGCTTCACTTTTTTATCGAGCAGCACGCAGGTGCGCACGTGGGCCGCGCCGCGCGCCGAGATGAGGTCTTTGGCGAAGACGAGCGTGCGTCCACTGTCGAGCACGTCGTCGACAAGGAGCACACTGCGCCGCTCAACTGTGAGATCAAGATCGCGCAGAATTTCAACGGAACCTGATGAGACCCTGCTTTTCTTGTAACTCGACAGTGTCAGGAAATCGACTTCCGGCTCCATGCCGGCGCGGTGCATGGCGCGAATGAGATCGGCTGCGAATACGAAGCTGCCTTTCAGGATCGGCACAACCAGTAACGGCTCTGCGACGGCGGCCTTGATTTCGCGGGCTAACTCTTCCAGGCGGGCGGCGATGACCTCGGGCGAGAAAATCACCTCGATCATTTGGGCCGCATCGTCAGGGCGGGATGGCTGCAAGGCTGGCTGATCACGTCCGCTGCTCATCGGGCCTCCGGATTTGTGATTCGATATGACCTGTCTAGCTTTAGCGTTTGACTGGCAGTTATGCACACCATTTCCTGGCCCCCAAACGCAGCACGCAATCGTATATTTCGTGTCAGGAGTGCCCGCGTCCGGCGAACAGCACTGAATTGCCTGCCAGCTTACAGCCGTACACGAGGCCGCCACAATCCTGGCCGATTGATCAACCTTGCGAATTGCGCCAAGAAGTAGGCGCGTCAGTGACTGATGGGGCTGCCGGTGAGGGGCAGCGTTGCCTTGTCTCAGTTGGCGCGCGAACGGCTTTGGGCTGCGGGATTGAACTCGGTGATCAAGATAAATAGTCTAGGTCTGCAGTACGATCATGGGCAGGAGATCCTGCACGACGTCAATTTTCATCTGCGGCCGGGTTCGTTTCACTTTCTCACCGGGCCGTCGGGCGCGGGCAAAACATCTTTGCTAAGGCTGTTGTTCATGTCGATCCAGCCGACGCGTGGCCGAATAGAGATTTTCGGCCAGGATGCGAGCCGTGTATCGACGCGCAAACGTGCGCAGCTGCGCCGGCGTATCGGCATCGTGTTCCAGGATTTCCGGTTGCTCGACCATTTGACGACATGGGAGAACGTGGCTCTGCCGTTGCGCGTTGTCGACAAAAAATTTGACGACTATAAGGAAGACGTAACCGACCTGTTGCAGTGGGTGGGCCTGGGTGATCGTATGCACGCGTACCCGTCTGTCTTGTCGGGTGGGGAAAAGCAGCGTGCCGCCATCGCGCGCGCCGTAATCGGCAAGCCGGAGCTGCTACTTGCCGATGAACCAACCGGCAACGTCGACCCGCAAATGGCGCGCCGGCTGTTGCGCCTCTTTATCGAATTGAACCGGCTTGGCACATCCGTTCTGATTGCCACCCATGACCATCAACTGATGCGGCAATATAAAGCCCCGCGTCTGGAGCTGCACGACGGCCATGTCCGGATCGTATGACCCCAAAACGGGCCGCCCGCCGCCCCAGTGGCAGCCGCCGGACTATGACCCTTACGACGACTACGTGACGGGTCCGGTCACAGGGCCCCTGACTGGTCAGATGTCTGGCGCACCAGCGGCCACGCCGCCGCTGCCGCCGTATGCCTCGTATGAAGAGCCGGTTTATGCCGAGGATCCGCGGTATGCGCAGCCCGAGCCTGTCACAACTCAACGCCCTGGGCTTGCCGTTGAAGCGCGCGGCACCATGTACGCGCCAGCACGTGAGCCGAAGAAAAACGGCGAACAGACGAGCGCGCCCGTGGTGCCGGCAGGCTCCGTTACGGGGCGTTCGCTCACACTCGTGATCTCGATCATGTGTTTCCTCGCGTGTCTCACCGCCGGCGCCGTTTACATGATCAACCAATCGGCCGACGCCTGGCTGCGCGATATTGCCAGCGAAGTCACGGTACAGATTGAACCGCAGGATGGCGGCGACATCGAAAAGTCGGTGAAGGATATTTCGGCGTTTTTGAGTGCGCAAGCCGGCATCGCCAGCGTGAAACCGTTGAGCGTGGAATCGTCCGCAGAGCTGCTCGAGCCCTGGCTCGGCAAGACCGATGCTTTAAAGGCGCTTCCCGTGCCGCGTCTCATTGCGATTGAACTGGATCGTGTCACGCCTCCAGATTTGGAGCGCGTGCGCAAAGAACTCGAAAAGCAATTCAAAGGGGCGAGCCTCGACGATCACCGCCGCTGGCAGCAGCAAATTCGCACCGTGACGCGCAGTTTTGCGCTTGGCGGGCTCGCCATTCTCTTGCTGGTGTGCGCCGCGACGACCGCCATTATTGTGTCGGCCACCAAAAGCTCGATGGCATCGAATAAAGAGATTGTCGAAGTTCTGCACTTCGTGGGGGCCACCGACCGGTTCATTGCGCACGAGTTCGAAAAGCACTTCTTGCGGCTCGGTATCCGCGCCGGGCTCGTGGGAGCTGCCTGCGCGTTGATCATCTTCGGCACCATGCCGCTGATCATGGAAATGCTCGGCGGCGGCGGTGTCACCATGACGGAAATGCACACGCTGGTCGGCTCGGGTTCACTCGATCTTGCCGGCTACGTACTGCTGGGTATCGTCGTTGTCGTGATCTCGGCCTTATGCATGC
>JANNXL010000123.1:0-1697 GCA_031409575.1 Hyphomicrobium sp. | reverse complement strand
TAGAGCCGACGCGCCGATCCTACCGTGCGGAACGCAAAAGTCAACAAATGTTCTTTCTATGTTCTATTTTTGTTCAAAATTGCCAACCTTGCCCGCGCCTCCTCGCCCTACGGCGGCGGCGAGACTTGCGAGGCCCCCTCCGCTAACAGACGATCGCATGCGGCTTCCAAGCCCTCTTCGAACTGGCGGCGGAACTCTTTGCGCGGCAGCCCAGGCGCGAACGGCGGCAGGAACTCGATGACAATCGTGCCCGGGTATCGCATCACGCTGCGCCGCGGCCAATAGAGCCCGGAGTTGAGTGCCACGGGCACACACGGCACGGCCAGCGCTTCATAGAGTGCGACGTAGCCCGGCTTGTAATCGGGGTCAGCACCTGGAGGCCGCCGTGTGCCCTCTGGAAAAATCACAACTTCACGGCGGTGCGCCACGCGATCTTGGGCGTCCGCGATCATGGCTTTCAGCGCCACGGCGGCCTTGTCGCGCTTGACCAGAATGTGCGCGAACTTCACGCAGAACCAGCCGTAAAACGGGATCCACTTCAATTCATCTTTCAGCACGATGGCGGGATCGGAGAGCAGCGGGATCAGAGCAAATGTCTCCCACGCCGACTGATGCTTGGCGACGACGAGACAAGGTGCTGCCGGTAAATTCTCAGCGCCCCGCACTTCCATGTTCACACCGGCCACCACCCGCAACAGCCAGCAGCAGATGCGCGCGTGCGCTCGCAAGGCCACCATGGCCCAGGCGCGCGGCGCAAACAGCAGCCACGACCCGCCGAGCAGGAACAGCGCCGTCACGACATAAAACGCGGCGGCAAAGAGAAGCGAACGCAGCATGGGGTTGCGGGGCCGGGGTGCCAGTTTGAGTGGAACACTGAGACGTCTTCGTGCTGGTTAGCTTATCCCAAATATTCATGCCAGAAGGAGCCCCAGGACAGACGGCGTGCCAAAATTGACGTCGCATCGTTCTATGTGTATAAATCCACACACGGACAGCAAAACGATCATCCGGGCTCTGGAGAAAGACGGCTGGTCCAAGATCTCGCAAACCGGCAGCCACATTAAATTCGGCATCCCGTAAAGCCCGGGAACACTGTTGTTGCACATCCCAAAAAAGACATTCCGCTCAAGACGGTCCGATCGATAGAGCAGCAATCCGGCCTCAAATTCAGGTAACCCCATGCGCTCCTATATTGGCATCATCCACAAAGACCCTGACAGTTGCTACGGTGTGTCATTCCCTGATTTTCCCGGCTGCATCACGGCGGGTGACACGCCCGACGAAGCCCGGGCCATGGCGGCCGAGGCGCTGGCTTTCCACGTTGAGGATTTTGAAGCGCACGGCGAAGTGATGCCAGAGCCGTCGACGCTTGAGCAAGTCATGCAAGACGCGATCAATCGCGAGGGCATGGCGATCCTCGTCGCACTTCCGAGCCCACCCACCAAGTCCGTGCGGGTCAACATCACATTGCCCAACGATCTCCTCGAACAGATCGATAAGCATGCGGAAGCCAACGGATACACCCGCTCGGGGTTTATTGCGCGGGCGACCAAGCGTGAGCTTGTGGCGGGGTAGGGGTAAGTTGGCGTGCGGGATTGAAGCAGTCCCGCTTCACGTTCGGCCCATTCATCTGCAGGCCGATAAGTCACGTGTCCTTCGATCTCGACTGTCCCTCGATCTCGTGCCTCGATCTCGTG
>JANNXL010000122.1:0-4962 GCA_031409575.1 Hyphomicrobium sp. | reverse complement strand
TTGAGCGAACTGATGAAGACCATGGAGCGGGCCGGCAGCCGCCTCAACCTCGCTATTCTCGACGCCTGCCGTGACAACCCTTTTGCCTCTGCGACGCGCTCGGGATCACGCGGTCTCGCGCCCGTTTCGGCACCATCTGGCACGCTCATCGCTTATGCCACAGCGCCGGGTCATGTGGCGCTCGATGGGCAAGGCTCCAACAGCCCTTACACCGCCGCACTCGCCGAAGCGATGCCGCTGGAAGGGAGCCCACTCGAAGATGTGTTCCGGCGCACGCGCCGCAAGGTGCTCGAAATGACCGGCGGGAAGCAAACGCCGTGGGAGCATTCGTCACTAACCGGCGAATTTTTCTTTAAGCCGAAAACGGCTGCGCCCGAGACGAGCGCACGCGATACCGCCACACCGCCACAGGCACCTGATGCACGCATTGCGGAAATTGCAGCATGGCAGGCCGTGAAGGGCACAGCCAGTGTCGAGGCGCTGCGCCAGTACATGGCGGCCTATCCCGATGGCCTCTTTAGTGAACTGGCAACGCTGCGCCTGGCCAAACTCGAAAAGCCAGCCGTTGATCCTTGGCCGTGGACTGTCACGCAAATCGATCGCTCGGGTCTGGAGCAAACCGAATCCGAAGGCATCTATGAGGAAGCCCTCAAACTTGATGGCCCGCAATCCACCCCGGCCGATCTTACTGCTGCGGTGACGCTCTATCGACGGGCTGCCGAAGCGGGTCTTCCCTCGGCGATGTATGCCTTGGCGCGCAGTTACGACAAGGGGCGCGGAGTTGAGCGCAACATCGCTCAGGCCGCGCAATGGTTCCGGCTCGCTGCCGACAAAGGCCATGCCGGTGCCATGGCGTCGCTTGGCACCATGCACGAGTTTGGCGAAGGTGTGCCGCTCGATCTTGCCAGCGCATTCCGCCTCTACCGGCAGGCAGCCGAACTGGGTGACGCCAATGCCATGACGAGCCTTGGCTACCTCTATGCCGCCGGTAAAGGTGCAGCGGCCGATCCCACTCAAGCCCGGAACTGGTACAGGCAAGCCGCCGAACACGGGCAGCCGCGCGCCATGTTCAATCTGGCACTGATGATGACGCGCGCCGAAGGCGGAGCCGCCGATTTGAACGAAGCCGCGCGCCTGTTGCGAGCCGCTGGCGAAAAGGGACACGCGGGTGCGCTCAAGGAACTCGTTGCCATGTATGACACCGGCCGTGGTGTGCCGCGTGACCCGGTGCAGGCCGCCGATTTTCTCCTCGAGTCGTACGCCGCCGCCAGTGGTAAATCGCGCACGGAACTGTTGCGCCGCCCCGAAGTGTGGAGCTTGCCTCTGCGCCGCGAAGTTCAGCGCAAGCTCCAGGCACGCGGGCATTATCGCGGACGGCTGACGGGTATTTTCGATGCCGAAACCCGCAAGAGTTTCGAGCGCATGGCGGCTGAACAGTGATGCATCCGGCAGCGCGCCGCCCGTTCCTGCCGGTGTGTGGCGATGTGGTCACATGGGCGGCTTGTGCTGCGCGCTAGAACGACTTTGCAAGTTTGGAGAATTTCGTGTGGGATCCCATCGTGGGGGTTGGGAGTGTTGTGAGCGTTGCGTTGGAGACGGCATGTTAGGGCGGTGTGTCGCGGTTGTGTCTCTGGCGCTGGTTGCGCTGATTGCATCCCTGTCAGTGCTGCCGGCTGAGTGGACGGATGCGCAGGCTAAGCGGTCCCGCGTCAAGACCACAAAGTCGCGGAGTGCAAACTCTCCGCCGCGAGCCGCCACTCAAAAATTAGAGCCGCCGGCAGCGGCCGCACCAGTGCCTGCAATCGCGGCGGCTGCAACGTCCGCGTCCGAGCCGTTCGTTTGGCCGTTGAGCCTCACACTGTCGACAGACCGCGCGAATTATACCGCTGGTGACCTGATAACAGTTGCCGTCGTACCCGATGCGGCGTGCGATCTGACGCTGATCAGTATCGACAGCGAAGGATTTGCGTCGGTGCTGTTTCCCAACGAATTCGAACCCGACAATCAGTTGAATGCGGGTGCGCCCATTACCATCCCGCGCCTCAACGCGGCCTATCAATTGCGCGTCAAGCGGCCCGGCATCGAAGCACTGCTGGGCATATGTTCACCACCCGGCACCCGCCCGCGAGGTATCGCGGCCGACTACGAACGCTATAGGTTTACGCTCCTGGGAAATTGGGCGGACTTCACAGCCAACATAGAGCAGCGTGAAAAAGACATTGTCAAAGCAGCCGCAGAAGCAGCGCGCAAACGGTCGCGAAAGAAGCCGCCGCTGCCGCCTCTTCTTCCGTCATCTGACCCAGCAAACGAAGGCCGCACGATGTTACTGATCGGTGTTGGAGAGGCGCCTTAGCAAGGCGTTAGCGCTCGATTTCCTGCAGCCATTTAAGGCCCAGAACCGTGCCTGCCACGATCGATGCCGCTGCCAATATAGAGCCGAGAGCAAGAGTGGAGAGGCCGGAGATCCCCTGGCCGATGCTGCAGCCGAGCGCCAGAACCCCGCCTGTTCCCATCAGTGCGGCACCGGCCATGTGGCGCAACGTATCGGCGCGGTCGGCAAACGCGATGAGATGAAAGCGCCGGTTGAGAAAGGCCGACAAAGCACCGCCCGCAAAGGTTCCAAAGACACTTGCGACGCCGAAGCCGGGAAGGCCCAGCGCCGTCGAGCGTTCGAGCCAATCGAACATATCGGCAGATGGTTTGACGAACGACAGCGCGACCGGCGGCTGCACGCGCGCGGCCATTTCGTCGTAACTCAAACCGGTGAGAGCCCACGAGGCCGACACGAGCAGGCCGACGCCCACACCAATGGCGAGGTGGCGGCGTGAGGTGCGGAACGGCTTATCGGAAAAGCACACGGCGATAAGCGTGACGGCAATGATAAACGGTATGGCGAGGTTAAGACTGTCGCCAGTCCCAGTCATGCTGGCAGTCATATCCGTGATGCGCTGACTGGGCATCGGCAACGTGACGGCCGTCAGGCGTTCGAGACTTGCGCGAACCGGGCCGAAAATGCCGCCCATGGTCATGGACGCGAACAGGCAGGTGACGAGAAGCGTCAGTGCCGACCGCAAATCGCCGGCACCAGCACGCACGAGATTGCGGCTCGCGCAGCCGCCGGCCAGCACCATGCCGGCGCCAAACATCAAGCCGCCTAAGATACTCGACGCCCAGTTCAGCCGTGGCGGCGTATATATCGTGCGTGACAGATCGAGCGCACCAGTGTGGACAAGGCCTGCAACAGCAAGCATGGCAATCGCGACCGCCAAAGCCCAGGCGCGCAGGCCGCGCTTGTCGTTGAGCGTGATCCAACCGGCGATCGACCCCATGGTGCAAAAATTGGCGCGCTGCGTCAGATAGCCAAACGCAGCCCCGATCAGAAAGCCGCCGATGGCAAGGCTTTCAGGCGCATGCCCGGCCAGAAACCCGCGTAACTCAATCATTGCAGCCTGGCCTGTGGAGCGCGCTCAAACAAATCGCACGCTCGCCGATTTGCCCCGGGTACAGCAAGCACCAAGTTGAGGGGAGGGCGGTGCTCATAACACCTTGCCGGGGTTGAGGATGCCATTGGGATCCAGCGCCGCTTTGATGGCGCGCATCATACTGAGTTCGGTGTGTCCCTTCATGCGCACGAGTTCGCCACGCTTCATGCGGCCAATGCCGTGCTCGGCCGAGATGGAGCCGCCCATTTCGATGACAAGGCTATGGACGGCGTGGGAGATCTCGTCCCATCGAGCCAGAAAGCCCAGCGTCTCAGCGCCTTCTGGCTGGGTGACATTGTAGTGCACATTGCCATCGCCGAAATGGCCGAACGCCACCGGCCGCGCTCCGGGGCACAGCCGTTCAATGAGCGCATCGGCTTGCGTGATGAACTCTGGGACCGCAGAAATGGGCACAGAAATATCGTGCTTGATTGATCCGCCTTCCGGCTTTTGCGCAGACGATATCGCCTCGCGAAGCTGCCACAGGTCAGCCGACTGTGAGAGTGAGCTAGCAACAACGGCGTTTGCCGCGATGCCGTTTCCCAGAGCCTGTGTAAGGATGTCTTCGAGAAGCCCGCGTGCACGCTGGTCCTCATGCGACGACACTTCGATCAGAACCGACCACGCGGGCAGCGGGTTCAACGGTGACCGACGCACCGGACCATGTTTGACAGAAAACCCGAGAGCACGTTGCGACATGAATTCGAAGGCTGTCAAACCGGGGCCGGCTTGGTCGTGGGCGAGACCAAAAAACGCGGCAACACTCGCGAGATCTGGAAGCGCGACGAGCGCGACGGCGACATCTTTCGGAGCCGGGAAAAGTCTGAGCGTGGCGGCAGTGATGATGCCGAGCGTGCCCTCGGAGCCGATGAGCAAATTCTTAAGGTCGTAGCCAGTGTTGTCTTTGCGCAAACTTTTGAGGCCGTTCCAGATGCGCCCGTCAGCCAGCACCGCTTCAAGGCCGAGAACTTGATCCCGTGCGGTCCCATAGGCCAAGACGGCGACACCGCCAGCGTTCGTTGCCAGATTGCCGCCGATGCAACACGAGCCTTCAGACGCCATACTGAGCGGAAACAGCGTGCCGGCATCTTCCGCAGCACGTTGCACCGCAGTTAGTGTCACTCCAGCCTCAACCGTGATGGCATGCGCCGCCTTGTCAATCGCACGGATTTTATTGAGCCGCGTGACCGAGAGAACAATTTCGGTGCCAGACTCGTGCGGAATTTGCCCGCCGACAAGTCCGGTGTTGCCTGCCTGCGGTACGACACCGACGCGCGCGCCATTGCACGCTTTCAAGATGGCGGAGACCTCGGCAACGGAGCCCGGTCTTACGACCAACGGAGTACGGCCAGTATAACGCCCGCGCCATTCGCTAAGGTAGGGTGCCTGATCAGCTGTATCGCACAGAGCGTTTGCGGGCCCCACAATGCTGGCAAGTTCTGCCAGCAGCGCGGCAGAGGGCACATTCAAAGGGGGCGGC
>JANNXL010000121.1:0-2968 GCA_031409575.1 Hyphomicrobium sp. | reverse complement strand
CCCTTGTCGGCGCATACGTGTTCATCATCATTGCCATGCGCACGGGTGAGATCGCCGCCGTGTCACCGTTCCGCTATTCAGTAATCTTGTGGGCGCTGCTGTCAGGCTATGTGTTTTGGGATGAGCTGCCGAATAATCAGGCTTCGATTGGTATAGCCATTGTTGTGGGCGCAGGACTTTATACGTTTTGGCGTGAGCAGGTGAGAAGGGGGCGACCCGAGAGGCGATTGCAACGCAATAACTGCCCGTGACCCTAGATGTTGGAAAATTCGTCCGCAAAAAATGCTGCTCTACGCAAGTTTGCTGCTTAGCAGCAATTCAGCAGCGAAATCTTGGCGCGACAGAACAGCCGTTTTGAGAAACAATACTGTTCCGTAAATTGAATTCAGCTGATTGGAGATTGCCGTGGTTTCCCCGTTCCGCATTGCCGACGTTCCTGTCCGGCGTCTGCTGGCACTCTCGATTCTGACGATTCTGATCTTGCCGGCATATGAAGCCTTCGCAGCCGATGCAGATACTATTTACTTCGGCGGTCCGATTATCACCGTTAGCGACAAGCAGCCTAGCGCGGAAGCCGTTGCTATTAGGGATGGCAAGATCGTTGCAGTTGGCTCTCTTGCTGAAATTGAGGAGGCGGAGACGGGTGCCAAAACAAAACGGATCGATCTGGCTGGCCACACGCTAATCCCCGGATTTATCGATGCGCATGGTCACGTCTTCGGGACGGGCATTCAAGCACTATCGGCAAATCTGCTGCCGCCGCCGGATGGGGAAGGTGCCGACATACCGACGCTCCAGCGCCTCATCCGGGAATGGGCGGCAAAAAACGAGAAGACTACAGAGAAGATCGGCTGGATCATCGGTTTCAGCTACGATGACTCGCAACTCAAAGAACAGCGTCACCCGACACGCGAGGAACTTGATGAAATTTCGACAACGCTGCCGGTTGTGATTGTGCACCAGTCGGGCCACCTTGGCGTGATGAACGGCAAGGCGCTGCAGATCGCAGGCTATACGGCGGAAACTAAGGACCCGGTCGGCGGCGTGATCCGCCGGAAAAAGGGCACTCATGAACCCGACGGCGTGCTGGAGGAAGCAGCGTTCTTCAATTCACTTGGTAAAGTTCTCGGCAAACTTGGTCCGGCGGAAAATGAAGCCATCTTGAAGGCGGGCACAGAGCTTTATGCAAAGTTTGGCTACACGACTGCGCAAGAAGGCCGCGGAACGCCCGGCGCAATCGGCACGATGATCTCTGCCGCAGAGAAAGGCGAATTGAAGATCGATGTCGTCGTCTATGCCGACATTGTTGGCGCTGCGGACATGATCAAGGCCCCGCTTCTTTCCCGCGGCTACACAAACCATTTCCGCATCGGAGGTGCGAAGCTGAACTTGGATGGCTCGCCGCAGGGCAAGACAGCTTTCCTGACCAAGCCATACTTCCAGGTGCCGGAAGGTCAAAAGCCCAGCTACCTCGGTTACCCAACCTTTACCGATGACAAGGTGACTGCCTACGTCGATCAGGCGTTTGCCAACAACTGGCAGATCCTGGCCCACGTCAGTGGAGACGCTGCCATTCAACAGTTCAACGATGCTGTTCGCGCCGGTGAGGCCAAATACGGCAAAGCCGATCGCCGCCCCGTCGCCATCCATGCGCATATCGCACGGTCCGACCAGATGGATGCGTTCAAGGAACTGGGAATTTTCCCTTCGTTCTTTCCCATGCACACGTTTTATTGGGGTGACTGGCATCGTGACTCGGTGTTTGGCGAGGAGCGCGGCAGCAACCTCGCACCCACAGGATGGGCCATGGATCGCGGTATGATGTTTACATCCCATCATGATGCGCCGGTCGCCAATCCAGACTCAATGCGGGTGCTCGATGCGACCGTCAACCGGATCACGCGCAGCGGCAAGGTGCTTGGTCTCCAGCACCGGGTATCGCCCCTCGTTGCGCTTGAAGCGCAGACGATCTGGTCGGCGTATCAGCACTTTGAGGAAGCGGCGAAAGGCTCACTCGAAGTCGGCAAGCTCGCGGATTTCGTGATCTTGGACAAAAATCCGCTGACCGTCGATCCACTGACCCTTGCGGATATCAAAGTTCTCGAAACGATCAAAGAAGGCACAACTGTCTACGCGCGCGAAGCTGGGCAGAAGCAGGGTATGCTTTCGCCCAACTGTGCGGACTCCGCTGCGTGTTTCAGAACGGCAAGCGTAGTGCTCGAAAGCGCGGGAGTTCTACCGGTATGTGTGCATGGTAATTGATTTTACCGCTAGCGAGGGTGCGCACGGCCTTGTTCAGTAGCAGCGGCTGTCGTGGTCGATGCAAGCCCAGACTTCGCCGCGATTGCAGCGATAGGCGAGATTGGAACACGTGTTGACGCGCGCGGCCGTTCCGACGACGACGGCCGTGCCAACTCCAACGGCGACGCCCCGGGCGATGCGGCGATTGCGGTAGTAATTATTGTGCCTGACATTCACTTGCCTGACGTTTACGTGCCGCACGCTGTGCGCGCGGACAGCGCGGCGCGCATCGGCGGGCGTGCTGGTGCCGAATTGTAAGATCGCGGCCAGCCCTGCGACGGCAGCAAGCGCGAAAGCTTTACTTAAAGTGATACGCATTGAAGTCACTCCCTATCCTTTAGTTGTTTTCGCCGAATGGACCTCCACGCGGCGTTTTCTTGGCACTTATCTGCGCTTTCGGTCTGGCAAGAGTTGCGCTTGCGAGGGGGTTCCTTGAATTGGCGTAACTTTCTTAAACAGGACATCGGCTTCGGCTGGGGTCTCGGGTTGCCCAATTGGAGCGTGATCATCGCGAGTTAGGTGCTCTTGATCAATAGCAGAAGCGGCCGGCTCAGACTTTGAATACTTACCGGGATGGTTGCCAGTGCCGTCGGCTGTGCCGCAATTGTTCGCAAACCATCTGTTCGCTAAAAAATTTAGCGCCATAGCCTGTCACAGGCCCTTGCTG
>JANNXL010000120.1:0-3096 GCA_031409575.1 Hyphomicrobium sp. | reverse complement strand
AATAGTGTGTTTAGTATCTCCGAGGTCGACGCCGATTACGAATTGTGATGTGGTTTGTTTTTTCATAATTAAATTAGATGAGCCTTGAGCATCCAAGATCGCTGGCGCGACCTCAACTACCTTCTCATTCTATCTCGCTCCTTCATGGCCTTGGTCGCTGGGTTCGTGGCGCTGTCCTCCCGGGCGCGGGCGCGGAGACGCATCCAGAGTTAGACGAGGTCCTGGCCTGCATCCACCGAAAGCGAACGCCGCTTGGTTCCCAAACCTAGAGGCGGTCTGGTCTGATGCTCAACGTTGGCAAATCTCCATTCAACACCGTTGCCTTTGCAGGAATCCTCATCCCCCGACACATTTTCCAAAGGGACTAAATTCCGCTGAAACGCTGCCACCGCACTGGCTTCAGCTAATTTGCGTTGTTGCGCGGCGGAACGGCGGTGGCGGAAACCGAGGAAGCCTAGCAACGCACCGCAAGCACCTAGCGCGCGGGACTGGTAGACGCGTTCTTCGGTGTAGTAGTCCGCAGATTTTGCCTGATCAGTCGCGCACAAAGTCCCGGCCATACTATTGAAAATTGCATAAGTTCTGGCTCGCTTGTAGAGGGCGACGTTAGGAGACCGGCACCACGCAACACTGGTTCTTCCGGGCTTGGCGCTGGTCTCGTTACCTCGCCCTCCACATTTTGTGCTGCCAATACTTTTGCAAATGTCAATACGCATGAACCTCGCGACTCCGACGACGCTGCAAATTTCACACTCCTCTGTTTTGTTATTTTCGTTACTCTTGCTTCTTGTTTATTTCGTTAAATTCAAAATTGCCTCTGCAAACGCCTTGCCCATCTGCGCGAAGATCTTTGCACTGCCCAAATAGTGGTAACCGCCATTGGAAGAGCCTTTGAGTGCCTCCCTGTCTTTGGGCGAAAGGATTTCCTCCAAGGCGAGATCGAACTTCTCCTGATCGGCTTTGGTGATACCCTCAATCCACACATCCATCGCTGCATAATGTTCCGGGGAGTTAAGGTCATATTGATCATTGGCATAGACCGCCAAGACGTTCTTCCCCTGTTTCAAATGCTTGAGCTGTTCTTTTTCGAGGACGATGGAACCGTATTGCGGCTTGTCCTGCCACCAGATGTAGGTGTGAATCTTTTTTCCGTTCAAATAAACGTGGTATCCTTGTCTCGCCAAAACTGCGAGGCGATACGAATCGCAGTTGAGGTCTTCGACTTCAAACGTTGTGCGCATCAACAGGAATTCGCCCTCTCCCCAAGTTGCGGGGAATTTGTCCAAGGTGATTCCACTGTGTTTCCAGACGCCCTTTCCGATGGGGGCCTTGCCGGATGTCCACTTGCTGTCATCGAAGTCCGGCATGTGCCAATTCTCCATCCCGGCTGGCAGAGTGATGTCACGGAAGCGCCTGCCGTCATATTTTTCCAACTTGTCCTTCTTTTCGGTGGCATCAACCGTCGCGAAGCGCCAGCTCCGTTCCTCTGGCAGAGGCTTGCCAACTGGCTTCCAGTAACTATCCCATTTCCGTTCCCGGTCGAGAGTGCCATCTTTTTTCAATGTGTGAGCGGTCCCGACGATATTGTTATACTCACCCTGCTTGGGCTGTGCGGCGGCAATGACATCATCCCAGAAGGGAGCGGTCTCAACCGCCACCACATTACCCTTGAACTCGGGCATGGCGGCCGGTGCGGCCATGGCCTTGCGGAAATTCACATTTTTGCTCTCACCGTCAACTCCCAGCACGCCGATCACGAATGGCATCTTCGGGGCTAACAGGTCTTTGCGAACATCGCGAATGAAGTGTGACAACAAGCGCGAATATTCATCATAGTTATTATTGGGATAGGTTTGGCCATCGACCAGATCGTTGAAACCTTGAAGCCAGACAAAGCCCGCCACTTCATAGCCAGCCTTCTCGTCATATTCCGGACAGACCCGCTTGGGATCTGCCAGCACCTTTTTCACATGATCGATCATCATCCGGTAAAACACACCCGAGGCGGCATCCTTTTTGTCCTGCCACTTTTTCTGGTCCTCGGCTTTGGGAATCCCGTGGGCGCCCTGGGGATGTTTGTCCCACTGGTCCTGAATCTCCTTGGGCAGCTTGTATTGCCCGGCACTGGGCGGACGGAATTCGGTGTTGAGTGACCTGCCGCCCCAGGCGGTCTTGATAATCAGGATTGGCTCGTTCAACTGTTTCTCCATATAGATTCCGAAGGTGAATTCGGGACCGATCTTGCCGCATAACTTAGTGGGTTGATCGTCACGTGCACCAAAGCCAGCGGTCAATTTCCCCAGGCCTTCGCCATTGGCACTGCCATCATAAGGGCCGGTTAAATAGGACATCCAGACCTTGTCACATACCCGTGTCGTTCCATCGGGATTGCGCATCTCTTTGAGCATGGGTGCCGTCAGCGGATCCTTGCCGATATAGTCAAAAGTGCTGATCGCCGCATGACCCTCCATATTGGATTGGCCCGAGAGGATGAATACCTTGAGCGGCTTGGCGAAGGAAATCGGAGAGAGGACGCACAGCAGCACTGCGGCTAGGATTACGGTTGGTTTCATTGTCATTGATTGATTGTAGTTTGCCTTTGAGGTGAAGATCTGTAAAAGAAAGTTTCACCGGCATCACGGGGTCAGCAGGTCCACCATATTATCGCCGAGCGACTTACCGATGAGGAAGTAGCTCTCGGCGTTCCAGTTCCAGTGGTAACCCTCGCCCGATGGAGAAACCGCGGCAGTGCGCCAGAACGGGCGGGCATCCGTGCTGAGAACATTCGCGGGTTTGGGCACGCCGGCCACCCAGAGTTGGGCCTTCTCGATTGCTCTGTAGCCCGTGTAGGGAGGTAGTTCTACCGACCCCGCGTCCATACCCGTCGAGGCGATCACAAAGGGCAGGTTCGGTTTACCAAAGACTGTCCTCACGTCCTTGATCAGGTCGGGAAGGTTGTCTTTATACTCCGCGGAGGCTGTCGCGTCGATCAAGTCGTTGAACCCCTGGTGCCAGCCGAAACCGACAATCTGATAGCCCTGTCCGGCCCATTCGGGGAATTCGGTGTCGAGGTTCGTGAGCGCCTCGCGAGTCTGG
>JANNXL010000119.1:0-7572 GCA_031409575.1 Hyphomicrobium sp. | reverse complement strand
AATGATTTGAAAATATATCTATATTTTTCGCATTTGGTTTGAGGTTTTCCATTAATTCATTCAGGTTAAACTTCTTTGGATCCCAATTTAACAAATTTTCAGTTTTTGCATCAATTGTAAAAATGTGAGTGCCATCGCCAACGGTCAGCACGAGCGACGTGTAGGGTCCGTAGACAGCAAAACCGGCAGCCAGTTGCTGCGTTCCCGGCTGTAGGAAATTATCGTCGCCGTCACGCCCGGCAGGCAGGACCGTAAAAATTGTGCCGATCGATGAGTTGGCGTCGATGTTGGAGGAGCCATCGATCGGATCAATCGCCACGGCCAGTGGTGCACCATTGTTGATGAGTTGGGCATGGTCGAGCTCTTCGGACGCAAGCCACGCAACGGGAGACGCTTTCAGCATGTCGATGACGATGCCGTTGGCGAGCACGTCTACCTCTTTTTGCGGGTCGACACCGCTCTGCTTGCCGGTGACGCCGCCCAGCGTTCCCGCCAGTGCGCCCTGCCGCACAAGGCCCGCAATACGGCAACAAGCCTCGGCAAGGCGGCAAACGGCCGACGACACAGCGACGCGATTTTCGTCACGGCCAGCCCAGTTTTCTAGATACGTTTGAAGATCCAATGCCTTGCTCATGCAGGCTGCGCCTTCCGGGCCGCGGCCGTGAACGACCCGGTAATTTGTTGTTGGCACGCGAGTGTTCATTATGCTGTACGATAGGGCTGATACTTCAAGAACACGTTCCCAGCTTCATTTCGGCTTTTGACGATTATCACAACCCTCCAGCCCGGAGATGCTTATGTTTTTCAAAAAGAACCCGCCAGCCCCTGCTGCAGCACCAGTCGCTGCCGCCCCTGCAGCACCGGCTCCAGTCGCGCCACAGTCCCTGAAGACGGCACCAGAGGCTGCAAAGCCCACCCTTGCCCCAGAGGACATCAAGAAGCGAGCCGCAGCCGCCAAACATGTCGCCGCCTCATTTGGTGAGATCGTCACATTGCTCATGCGTTCAGCCGCCGACAAGACGGTGACACTTCAAGACCTTGAGTGGATGGTGGTGCCTGGGCTTTTGAGCGGACAGTTTGCTGTTGCTGATGCGCAATCGAAGGAAACCGGGGCAGTTATGCCAGTCGGTGCAGTACTTTGGGCGTTCGTATCTGCTGAGGTTGATCAGAAGTTGTCCGCTGCATTGGACCAAAACGTGCGCCTGCAACCTAATGAATGGCGATCGGGCGATATCCCTTGGATTGTGCTGGCAATTGGCGATCCAAAAGTACTCGGAGGATTGCTCCAGCAACTATCGGGGTCCGTTTTTGCCAAGCAGTCTCCAAAAATGCGGGCCCGTGGATCAGACGGCAAAGTTGCCATAGGGCGGCTCGAATTTGGCGGGAAACCAACTTCTTAAGCAGCTGTTCATACCGAAGCAGTCATACCGGCAATGACCCACCGTGCGGTGTGGGAGTGAATTCTGGCGGGTCAGCACAAATTGGCTTGTGGCTTGAAAGTAAAGTTCTCAAAAAATCATATTTACATTCGTGTGCGAAGGCTGTGAAACGGAACTTTAGGCCATAAGTGGTCTGTGGGCGGGTGATGAATGGCGAGGTCTCTCGTGAAGCGCGTAGCTCCGGTTGGCGGGCCTGTCGAGGCTGCGCTGCGCCGGTGCCGTGGAATTTTCATGGGCGTAGGCCTGTTTTCTGGCGTCATCAACGTTTTGGCCCTCACGGGCTCTTTCTACATGCTGCAGGTCTACGACCGCGTGCTGACATCTCGCAGCATCGAGACGCTCGTTGGGCTCACGGTTCTGATGGCTCTGCTCTATATTGCCAACGGCATTCTCGATTTTATTCGTATGCGCATCATGGCCCGCGTCGGCGTGCGCATTGATACGGATCTGCGTGAGAAAGTTTTTGCTGCCATCCAAATCCTGCCGCTGCGCGTGCGCCAGGGCAGCGATGGGCTTCAGCCGGTGCGCGATCTCGACCAGATCCGGAATTTTCTATCGGGCATGGGGCCGACCGCGTTTTTCGATATCCCCTGGGTCCCCATCTACCTCGGGGTTGTTTTTCTGCTGCATTGGATGATGGGATTGTTCGCCTTGGTCGGCGCGCTGCTTTTAATCTGCATGACGCTTCTGACCGAAATGCGCACATCACAGCCATTGAAGGCTGCATCCAAGAGCGGCTCGGATCGTTTGGTATTCGGTGAAGCGACGCGCCGCAATGCTGAAGTCATCCGCGCCATGGGCCTCGGCCCGCAGATGCAGGCGAAGTGGGCTGAACTGAACGCGCGCTATCTTGGCGATCAGTTGACGGCGTCAGATGCTGCAGGCGGCATAGGTTCGGTTTCAAAAGTACTGCGCATGCTTTTGCAGTCCGGTATGCTGGGTCTGGGTGCGTTCCTCGTTGTCAGAGGTGAGGTTTCCGGCGGCGCGATCATCGCCGCGTCGATCACGATGTCGCGCAGCTTGGCGCCTATCGAAACGGCGATCGCCCACTGGCGCGGTTTTGTTTCAGCCCGGCAGAGCTATGACCGGCTTGTTGATGTGTTTCGCGCCATCGACCAGGAACTCGTAGATACGATCGAACTGCCGGCCCCGCACAAGTCGCTGACAGTCTCAGGCTTGACGGTTGCTCCCCCCGGCGTGCAGCGGCCGGTTGTCAGCAACGTGTCATTCGGCCTCGAAGCCGGTGACGGTCTTGGTGTGATCGGGCCGAGTGCATCAGGTAAATCGTCACTTGCGCGCGCCCTTGTTGGCGTGTGGCTGCCTGTGCGTCTTGGTGGATCGGTACGGCTCGATGGTGCAGCGCTCGACCAGTGGACGCCGGAAAGGCTTGGCCCGCACATCGGCTACCTGCCGCAAACCATTGAACTGTTCGATGGTGATGTGGCCCAGAACATTTCCCGCTTCCAGCCAGATGCCACGAGCGAAGCTATCATTGCGGCTGCGACAGCTGCGGGCGTTCACGACATGATTGTCGGCCTGCCCAACGGCTATCAGACCCAGATCGGCGAATCGGGGCAGGCCCTGTCGGGTGGCCAGCGCCAGCGAATTGCGCTTGCGCGTGCGCTTTACGGTGACCCGTTCCTCGTCGTTCTTGATGAACCGAATTCGAACCTCGATGCCTCCGGCGACAACGCTCTCACCTT
The DNA here is from genome assembly GCA_031409575.1 of Hyphomicrobium sp. Taxonomy (GTDB): domain Bacteria; phylum Pseudomonadota; class Alphaproteobacteria; order Rhizobiales; family Hyphomicrobiaceae; genus JANNFX01. Next base: position 4,430 of record JANNXL010000119.1, on the reverse strand, counting down.
GGCCATCCGTGCAGTGCGCGCGCGTAAAGGTATCGTGATTGTGATCGCGCACCGGCCATCGGCCTTGGCTGGCGTCGACAAGGTCCTCGCAATGGCAAACGGTCAGGCCCAGGCCTTCGGTCCGAAGGATGACGTCTTGCGCAAGATGTTGCAGGCAGCACCCGTGCCCGGCCAGCCACCCGTCACTGCTGCGCCTGCTGGCGGGGCTGCCGCCGGGGCTCCCTCCGCCATGGCTGGCCTGAAAATTGTTGCCGACCGTCCGGCCGGGGGCACTACGCAATGAGGTTGCCCAACGCAATTAAAGGAATAAGGTTGCCTAACGAGTTAACGCAGTTGTCCAGTGAGTTTATGAATAAGGCATTCAACAGGCTCATGGCGAGTTCGTCTGCATCTGATGCCGCAGACAAGCCAACGCCGACCACGCAGTCTCTCTCGCACGTTCGCGGTTACATTCTGGCGGGGCTTGCCGTCGTGTTCGTGATGCTGGGTGGCGCTGGCGTATGGGCGTCAATCACACAAATCGCCGGCGCAGTGATTGCGTCAGGTGTTGTTGTGGTCGAATCCAGCGTCAAGAAGGTGCAGCACCCCACAGGCGGGGTCGTCGGTGAGATTCTGGTCAAGAACGGCGATTTCGTGAAGGCCGGCGACGTCGTCATGCGGCTCGACGAAACAGTGACGCGTGCCAATCTGAAATTGATCGAACGCCAACTCGACGAAGTTGCCGTTCGCGGTGCGCGATATAATGCTGAACGCGATAGTACCGACTCTGTAAGCGCCCCGCCGTCGTTTCTCAATCGTGATTCCGATCCCGAAATCGCCAAAATTCTGGCCAGCGAGCGTACTCATTTTGAGAGCCGCCGCGGCAGCCGCGAGGGCCAAAAATCGCAATTGAAGGAGCGCTCCGGGCAGCTTGACGAAGAAATTCAGGGTCTACAGGTCCAGATCGATGCCAAGGGCAAAGAGCTGGAGCTGATTGGCGAAGAGTTGAAGGGCCTGGGCGAACTCGAAGCCAAGCAGCTGGTGACAACATCTAAGCTGACCGCGATGCGCCGCGAGGCAGCGCGACTTGAAGGCGAGCGCGGGAACCTGATCTCTGCCGTCGCGCAGACCAAGGGCAAAATCTCTGAAAACGCGATGCAGATTTACCGCATCGATCAAGACTTCCGCACTGACCTCATGAAAGAGCTGCGCGACAACGAAGCGCGGCATTCCGAACTCGAGCAGAAGCGGATTGCAGCCGAAGATCAGTTGCGGCGCGTCGATATTCTTGCGCCCCAATCGGGACTGGTCCATCAGCTGACCGTGCACACGGTGGGTGGCGTGATCAACCCGGGCGATCCGATCATGCTGATCGTACCGGAAAACGACAAACTTGTGATCGACGCGAAGATTGCCCCACAGGATATTGAACGACTGCTCAACACCAAGTCGGCGCTCGTGCGGCTTCCAGCTTTCAACTCGCGCACCACACCGGAACTTGAAGCCAGGCTGAAGAGCGTATCAGGCGACGTGACCCACGATCAGCAATCTGGCGAGTCGTTTTATATGGCGCGCGTTGAGCTGGCCGACGGTGAACTCGTGAAGCTCGGACCGGGCAACAAGCTGCTTCCAGGAATGCCCGCCGAAGTGCAGATCCGCACCGAGAGCCGCACGGCCCTGTCGTACCTGATGAAGCCGCTGGCCGATCAAATCACCAAGGGCTGGCGCGAGCGATAGACTCTTGGAGTGTGCATGGCGGCTTCCGTTTGGGAAGGCAATTGTCGTGCGTGGGGATGTACCCTACTTCTTCCCAATGCACGTGTAGTCAAAACCGGCCTTCTGCGCGATGTCGTGCTGGAAGACGTTGCGCAGATCGACGAGCACATTGCCTTTCATCAGACTGCGCGCGGCGCTGAGATCAAGCGCGCGGAATTCATTCCATTCCGTCAGGATCACGAGCACGTCGGCGCCCGTCAGCGCGTCGGTTGATCCCGAACCCCACGTGACTCCCGGTAAGAGCGGCTCGGCATGCTTGCGTCCTTGCGGGTCAAAAACGCGAACCAGCGCACCGCGCTCTTGCAGCATGGGCACGACAACGAGGCTTGGTGCATCGCGCATGTCGTCGGTGTTCGGCTTGAACGTCACGCCGAGTACGGCAATTGTTTTGCCCTTCACGCTGCCCCCGGCCGCCTTTTCAATACGGCTCGCCATGGCAAGTTTGCGCTCGTGATTGACCCGCTCGACCTGCTCAATGAGAGACAGCGGCGTTTTGGCTTCGCGTGCGGTGCGCACGATCGCGGAAACGTCCTTGGGAAAGCAAGAACCGCCGTAGCCTGGGCCCGGGTGCAGGAATTTGTCGCCGATGCGCCGGTCCTTGCCGATGGCGCTGGCAACTTCCTGCACATTCGCGCCCACCTGCTCGCAAAGATCAGCCATTTCGTTGATGAAGCTGATTTTCATCGCAAGAAATGCGTTGGCGGCATACTTGGCAAGCTCGGCCGATTCCCGCGATACGAACATGACCGGCGCACTGCGCAGAGACAGCGGCTTGTAGAGCCGTTCCAAAACTTCGCGTGCACGCGCGCTGTCGGTGCCTATCAGCACGCGGTCAGGGTGCGTGAAATCCTGAATGGCAGACCCTTCACGCAGGAACTCGGGATTTGAGCAAACCGCCACGTCAGCATCAGGCCGCTGTGCTTTGAGGCGGTTTTCAATCTCGCGACTCGTGCCAACTGGAACCGTTGATTTGGTGGTGATGACGGTGAAGCCGTCCAGATACGGGGTAAGTTCTTCAACAGCGGTGTATACATAAGACAGATCGGCATAACCATCACCGCGCCGCATGGGCGTGCCGACCGCCAGAAACACAACATCGGCCTCTTTGACCGCTGGACCCAGGTCGTCTGTAAACTTCAGGCGTCCGGCCTTCATGTTGCGGATCATCAGTTCGTCGAGGCCGGGCTCGTAGATTGGCGATACGCCGCCGCGCATATCCGCCAAGCGGCCTTGGTCTTTGTCGACACAAGTGACGGTCCATCCGAATTCCGAAAAACAGGCTGCGGACACAAGTCCTACGTAGCCAGCGCCGATCATGCAGATTTTCAAAGGCCGTCTCCCCCGGGGTCACGCAGCGCCACCCGTGTTACCTGAGCTTGGTGATTAAACCTTAAACTCGTCGATCTTGGCGAATGCCTGCCGCAGGGCATCTGACCAGGCCGACGACAATTGCCGGAAATACACGTCATCTTGCCCGATGCGCCGCTCGCGCCGGACATCGAGGCTATCGCGTTCATAGACCAAAATGTCTATCGGCATCCCGACAGAGAGGTTCGAACGCAGTGTCGAATCATAGGACAGCAGGATCAGCTTCGCGGCCTCGCCGAGCCGCATATCGGGCCGCGCCACTCGGTCGAGAATAGGTTTGCCATATTTGTGTTCGCCGATTTGCAAGTACGGGGTGTCGTCGGTCGCCTCAATAAAATTCCCTTCAGAGTAAACCTGGAAGATGCGCGGCACTTCCGAGCCAATCTGCCCACCGAGAATGAATGAGGCTGCAAAGCCGGCTTTGCTGGCCTCAAGGGCGGGCCCATCTGCGCGCCGTACTTCACGCACGGCGTCGCCGACAATACGCGCTGCACGGTACATCGATGTGACGGTCAGCAAGTTTGCAGCGGGTTCTTCACCTTCGATGGGCTTGGCCGGTGGCGTCATTTGTTCGTTCAAAACACTGATGACGGATTGGGTGACCGCCAAGTTTCCGGCAGATAGCAAAACCACAACCCGGTCACCGGGCTGCCGCCAGAAGTGAAGCTTCCGGTATTGGGCGACATTATCAATGCCGGCGTTCGTGCGCGTGTCGGCTGCAAAAACCAATCCGCGATTTAACCTCATCGCGACGCAATAAGTCATCGCGGTCCCCTCCCCGGCAAGCGGCGCTCAAGATTGCTGCTGAGAGCCTTGCTGCTGGACTTCGACTTCAACGTCAAGTGCTTCGTCAGCGCCGCCACGCTGTGTTCCCCTGATTGGGGCGGCCGATGCAGCATCGAGACCGCATGCAAGCCGCACGTAGCGTTCCGTTGGGCAGCAACGGTTGGCCGGGTCAAAGCCGACCCAGCCAAGCCCTTCGACCCAGGCTTCGGCCCAGGCGTGGTGCGCCTCAGCAGGTGCCAGCGTTCCCGAAAGGAAGTAGCCGTTAACGTAGCGGGCCGGTATGCCGAGCACGCGAGCGGCTGATATGAAAACGTGCGCGTGGTCCTGGCACACGCCGTGGCCGCTCGCGAGTGCGTCGGTGGCGGCGGTGTGCTGATGCGTTGTTCCGATTTCGTAGACGACGGCTTCGGAGACCGCCTGCATCAGTTCATGCAAGGTTTCCAGAACCGTGCGCCGTTGCGCCTGGCGGGCCAAGTCGATGAGGGCCGGTGAAGGCGCTGTCCTGGGTGTTGTACGCAAAT
>JANNXL010000118.1:0-3466 GCA_031409575.1 Hyphomicrobium sp. | reverse complement strand
TGCCCATGCATCCACGCTACTCCCGCATGTTGATCGAAGCCAGCCAGCGCGGCTGCGTGGAGGATGCCGCCTTGTGTGCCGCCCTCGTTAGTGGACGTGATTTACTGGCACGACTGGATCGCGATGACGCGCAGACCAAAGCCGCGCGAGAAATGTTCGAGGACAGCGGAGACTCGGATTTCATCACGCTCATGCGCGCCTACGATTTCGCCAAAGCCAATAACTTCAGCTTCGACCGCTGCCGCACCTACGGCATCAACGCCCAGGTCGCCCGCCAAGTAGAACAAACCTACCAGCAAATCCTGCAAGCCGCCAAACAACAACGCCTCAGCAACGTGGAGGGCGAGGTCACGAGACCAGCCCCACGCAATGAGGGTCTCGGTAACTCGCCCTCCACGGCTCTCCCACGCAGCCGCAAGGCCGGCTTCGTCGATCAACTCGCCAAACGCCGCGCGCCCGGCAAGCCCGAGTGCGATCTCACCGAACAACGTCAGGGCCAGCTTGTGCGGGAGAGCGTCGTGCAGGACGCGCCGTATTTCGTGGCGGCTAGTCTGCGGGAAACCCCATCGCGCCAGACCCTGCTGAGCCTGGCCACCGCCGTGAAGCCGGAGTGGATCGCAGAAATGTTTCCCCAGCACCTAACCACCACCGTGGAGCACGTCTTCGACGCCCAGAACAAACGCGTCGCTGCCATGAAGCTCACACGCTATCACGATCTGGTCATCGAGCAAAAATCCCAGCAACGCGACCTCGATCCTGCCGCCAGCGGACGTTGCCTGGCCGAAGCCCATCAGACAGGAGCTTTTGATTTACCGCTGTTCGACCATCGCCTGAAACAATTCATCGCCCGCGTCAACCTCATCCACGCCACCGCGCCTGAACTGGAGTTTGCCCCCATCGACGAAGCCGTCATCACCAATTGCCTCGCCCGAGCCTTCCGCGGTCTCTCCTTAGTAAAAGAAGCTCAAGCCGCCCCCCTCACCAACGCTTTCCACCACCATTTGGAAAAAGGCCAACTCAGTTGGTTGGATGAATTAGTTCCCCTGGCCATCACTTGGCATGACAACCGGACCATCAAGATTTCTTACGTCAACGACACCCCGGAAGCCCAAGTGAAGCTCCAAGAATGCTTCGACCTTAAAGAGCACCCCGTCCTCTGCGAAGGCCGCCTCCCCGTCGAACTAGCACTCTGCACCCCCGACGGAAAACGCCTCGCCACCACCACCGACTGGCCCACCTTCCGCACCCGAGAATGGCCCAAACACAAACAAGCCGTGGCGAAGAAATTTCCCGCCATCTTGTGGCGATAAGTCTGACCCTTTCCATTTGGAAACAGGAGATTTTGAGCGAATGTGGGAGCAGTCCGCTGGACTGCTCTCAAAAGGGAAGAACACTCAAGTGGACTGCTCCACATCCGACCGATTCCTCTATGGTGACGACCAAGAGGTGAGGGAGACTTTAGAAGCTTTCAATAAATACCCACTTCCCAGCTAACTAAACTCCGCTCCGCCGTATAACACGCAAGCCTGGCCGCCCATCAGCAGGCACTGGACATGGTGCTTGCGCATCGAAGAAAGGACTTTGCGTATCGGGTTCGGGATCAAGGGAGCCTCCAAGTGAGAGATAAGTTTGCCAGAGAAGCGACGTCTCTGTCCAGCGTTGAGCCGGAGTCAGCCGATACCACTCGGCCCACTCCTCGCCCACCAGTTCTTCTGCGCTGATCATGGGCAAACTGTAAGTCTTCGATTGCCATTGCTCAACGCCTAATTTAGCCGCAGGCCAATCACTCTTGCAATTCATCGTAAAGGGCTGACAAGCGAGCCTCATAAAGTCGCCTGCGCGAAGGACTATTTGCCTAACCGCACCGGATTACTCGGCTGATTAATGCCGTGGACCCAGCGGGACGTGGTCCATGGGATAGACCGGGACTTTGCCTTCCGGCGTGAGCGCGCCCATTTCGATCAACCGAGCCCGCTGTTTGGCTTTGGACAGGCGGCGGAATTTTGCCCAATAGTCGGCCATTCCCTGTTTGAATTCCTCAGGGGTGATGTAAGGGAACTGTCCTCTGGGTTTCTTGGGGGTGGCTGTTTCCGCTTTCATTTCGACAAGTTACAGGCTTTCGGGTTTAAAGTATCCGATGATAGCCCGAGGGTTGCGGATAGCAATCTGAATGTGGGATTTGAGTTTTATTCCAGCCCCCGAGAATGCAGGCTCCCCTTCCTGAAAAACGCCTCGCACACTGCCGAACTCACAATTCCATTGGGCTTCGACAGCTGGAATTGTGTGGTTTAGAACAAAGCAATCGCGGTCTCTTCGCAGCCAATCGTAATCACTCAAGCCGACACTTTGGTTTGTTGGCAGAGAGCCGCCCTGTAAATGAATCGCACGTTCAAGTTCCGCTGCAGTTTCCGCAAGAACCTCTGTAAACTGCACATCCAGCAGATCGAAACAATTATTCAGTTGGATTACCGCACCAAGAACCGCTGGCTGCTTGATTTTGCTGCCTTTTCGTTTCGACTGTTGTTCCGCCCATTCCAGCGCGCGTCGGGGGCCGTGTTCCCAGAAGTAAATGCCAGTTCCCAGCCAATCGTAGGTATTCTCACTGGCGCTAAGTTTCATTTTCCCAGTCAATACCGCATCAGCCACCCGGCGGTCACAACCGTGAAAGCCGAAGACGATGCGTTGATATGCGGATAGATCCATGCTTGAATTGAATAGCGCATTCATAACAGGAATCCACCATCTTGCAAGTCCACGCTAGCGATGGCTTTTCGGAAATTGCGGATAGCTAGCTAAACTCCGCTCCGCCGTATAACACGCAAGCCTGGCCGCCCATCAGCAGGCACTGGACATGGTGCTTCCGCATCGAAGAAAGGACTTTGCGTATCGGGTTCGGGATCAAGGGAGCCTCCAAGTGAGAGATAAGTTTGCCAGGACAACTAAAAAGGAGTCGTTCGTCTCTCGACAAATTGAGGCAATGCCCTGTTTGTCAAGAAAACGGCCCCAGTCACACCACTCTGTGTGATTCAGGTAGTCCTTCAAACCAGCGGATTACTTGCTCGGCGGCTATCTTGGCACAAATAGCAAACTCAGAAATCTGGTCACCTGGACATTCATCGCCCGTCAACGCATAGTTTGCCTTCGCGTGAGCGATCGAGTTTCTCGTCGCAGAAAGGATATCGGCAAAACGAGCTAGCGCAGTTGCCTGAGCTTTTGTGTCTGAAACGAGTGTTGGGACTTTCAATTCCTTCACGAATGGCGGGCTGTGTCGGGCCAACTCGGTTGCATCACAACATTGGGAAACAGCGAGTTTGATAGCTTCCTTGTCCTTCTTGAAAACACGTTGCTGTTCTATCAGTGCTTCCAATTCCGAAACAAATTGTGCGTCCGGTGCGATTGCCCTCGGACTCATGAGCTTTCCCCGTATAACCTCTGTAGATTGACGTCTGATGACGCTCTGTGCAAC
>JANNXL010000117.1:0-9579 GCA_031409575.1 Hyphomicrobium sp. | reverse complement strand
GGCGAACTCGTCGAGGCCATGAATGGGCTGGGTTGGGACGTATACAGCTTTGACCATGAGGATGGCATAGGTCAGTTCGAGGTCGACTTCCGCTACTTCGATGCTCTGTCCATGGCTGACCGCTTTGTATTCTTCCGCATGATGGCGCACGAAATCGCTCGAAAGCATGGCGCATTCGCGACATTCATGCCCAAGCCCTATGCGGATCGCGCAGGCAGTGGTGCGCACTACAATATGTCACTCGCTGACAAGACGAGCGGCAAGAACCTGTTCATCGACACGAATGATCCACGCGGCTGCGGCCTGTCAAAACTTGGCTATCAGTTCATCGCCGGTGTGTTGAAACACTTGCCGGCCATCTGTGCCGTCATCGCGCCGACAGTGAACAGTTACAAGCGTCTCGTGCTGCAAGGGTCCATGTCCGGGTTCACCTGGGCGCCAATCTGGGCGTGCTACGGCAACAACAATCGCACTAACACACTGCGCATTCCGCTCGGCGGCGGGCGCGTCGAACTGCGGGCCGCCGACAGCTCGTGCAACCCTTATCTCGGTGCGGCCATGGTTCTGGCGGCTGGCCTTGAAGGCATCGTAGCAGGTGCTGATCCGGGCGATCCTCACTTGGAAAATATGTACCTCAAGAGCGAAGCTGAACTCAAAGAGCTCGGCATTCAGCGGTTGCCCCGCACGCTGGGCGAAGCCCTCGATGCCTTTGCTGCGGACCCTCTGAGCGAAAAGGTATTCGGCAGTGCGATGCATAAATCCTGGCTCGACTATAAGCGCGATGAATGGTTGAGCTATCTCAATCACGTCTCCGACTGGGAGCGTGCGCGCTATCTCAAGTTCTTCTAATCGCCGCCGCGAAAACAGGCAGGAGAGAGTGGGACGCCATGCAGTGGGCCGAACGAACCTGGGACGAGCTTCCCGGCGACATCAGCGCCGCTCTTGGCGCGGCCATTCTTCCGGTTGGTGCCACGGAGCAGCACGGGCCTCATCTTGGCACCGGCATGGACACAGTTCTGGCAGACAAGATCTGCCGTGCGGTTGGCGAGAAGACACACGTACCGGTCTTGCCGCCGATGCCCTATGGCTGCTCACTGGGACACAGCCAGCGCTGGCCGGGCACGATTGCGTTGCAACCCATAACACTCATCACACTTGTCAAAGAAATCGGTGACTGGGCCTATGTGAGCGGTGTCCGCCGCTTGTTTATTGTCAACACGCATGTCACCAACGCAGCACCGCTCAGATGCGCACTGGAGATGCTGCGGGCCGCACACGATGACATGATGGTGTGTGTGATCAATACAGCGATCCTGAGTGATCGCGTGCGCAAGGTCAACGTCTCGGACGCAGAAGATTGGCATGCAAATGCTGCTGAAACATCGTTGATGCTGGCAGTCGCTCCAGAAATCGCGCGCCCGGATAAACTCGCGATTGCCGATGATCCCGACCGGACGAGCGGGCTCGTGTTCGCGCATCCTGTTAATCGCACAAGCCTCAATGGTGTAACAGGATTTCCAAGCCGCGCGAGTACTGCACAGGGCCACGAGTTGTTTGCATGGATGGTGGAAGACCTGTGCGCATTGATCGAAAAGGGTAAGCATGAAGTGCCGCCGCTCGAGCGATCGTACACCAGCAGCTATGCTGATCCAGCACCATAGCGGATATGCATTCGTGCGCTGCGCTGTCGATACGCTTTAGAACCGGGGAACTTGGAACCGTGGAGCTAGGTCTGAATGTATAATCGGCTCCTCGTGCCGTCCGGATTTTCCGTGCCTGAGCGGCTGGTGGGAGACGGCTATCACCTGCGGATGCTTTCTATCGATGATGTGGAGAAAGACTTCGAAGCCGTCATGGCCAGTGCGGGCCGTATTCGCGGATTGCTCGATCCAACGAGCTCGTGGCCTGACGGTTTGACGCGCAAAGAAGATCTGATCGATCTTGCTTGGCATCAGCGCGAGTTCACCCTGCGCCACTCGTTTGCCTACACGATTATGTCCGACGATGAGACTCTGTGCCTTGGCTGCCTTTATATTTTCCCCAGCAACGCCCTGGCCTATGAAGCCGTCGCGTTCTACTGGGTACGCGAAGGCACCGATGCCGCCGCGCGTGATGCAGAACTGGGAACACGGCTGAAGCATTGGCTTGCCGATGTTTGGCCATTCCGCGCCGTTGCGTTCCCAGGCCGGGATATACCCTGGCATAAGTGGACCGCGTTGCAGGCAGTGAAGGCATGATCTTGAAGCAAGGCGCGTGCTGTTTGCCATCTTGCAATGAAGACGCTCGCGGGCGAAAGAAGCGCACTATCCCCCGGGCTGGTCCGCTGTGACGAGATTGAGCTCTGTTCTCGTTGCCGTCGCCGCCAGAAATTGGTGCGCAGCAGACAATAAAGGTCTCAGATGCTCGTAAGTCCCGCAATAGACTGCACCCCTCAGGAACGCAGGCTCGGGCTCGTGGCCGTGATAGCTTCCTCGTTCTTCATCGGCGCATCATTTGGCATGGGCTACCCGGTCGCGTCCTTCAAGCTGACCGCCGCCGGCGAGCCTGGCTGGATTGTCGGGCTGATTGGTGCCGTGCCGTCGATGGCAGTCTTCCTGATGCTTCCGTTCCTGCCAAAGCTTGTCAGGCGCTTTGGCGCAGCGGCGACGCTGGTCACGGGCGGTCTAACGGCTGCTGCTGGATACGTTGCGCTCACGCTCGCCGACAGCACGATAGCTTGGCTTGTCCTGCGCTTCGTGATGGGGGCCAGCATTGCACTGTCTTGGCTGGTTAGCCAAACGTGGGTTTCCGTTGCGAGTGATGAAGCGACGCGCGGGCGTGTCTTAGCGCTCTATGTTATGGCGTTCTCATCGGGCATGGCCGTGTGCCCGGTGATCCTTGACAAGATAGGCGTCTCAGGCGCGGCGCCGTTAATCTATGGTGCCCTTGCGTCCGTTGCGGCCATAATCCCGATTTTGCTTGTCAGCCGCCTTGCGCCCGACGTCGACAAACAAGACGCCCGCGCCGGGAGTGTGATTGACGCGCTGTGGTGGGCCCCTGTTGCCATGGCGGGCGCATTTCTCAGCGGCTTCATCGAACTCATCCATTTGTCGCTTTTGCCCAATGCCGGGATTGCGAGCGGCCTGGATCAAAGTGCCATTCTGTTCTTGCTGACGCTGTTTCTGGTCGGTGCGCTGACGCTGCAATTCGCGTTCGGGTGGCTGTCCGACAAGCTGCCAGCCGTACCGCTTGCGATCGCTGTGTGTTTGGTCCTCGCGCTCGTCTGCCTATTATTGCCCGCTAGTCTGCCGCATCCAATCTTAGGGGCCATAACGATCTATGCCATCGGCGGCCTGATTTATGGTCTCTACACAGTCGCCCTTGCGGTCATTGGCGAACTGAAGCACCAGCCCGACTCCGGCGCTGTGAATGCGGCTTTCATCATGAGCTATCAGGTCGGCGGTATCGCGGGGCCGGTAATCGCGGGAGTCGCCATGAATACCAGTCCGATTGCGGGGTTTGTTGCCACGCAGGTGATCGTCTGTATTCTCGTAGCGCTGGTGATGTACGGGGCCATGCGCGCCCAACGTAAAAGTGCTCAATAAAAATCTTGGTCGGGGCGACAGTATTTGAAACTGCGACCCCCTGCTCCCAAAGCAGGTGCTCTACCAGGCTGAGCTACGCCCCGACTTGAGCCATGCTGTGACGCGTTGCGGCGGCAAGGTCAAGAGTTGTGATGGCTCGGCCTTAATCCAGACCAAGCTACTTTGGAGCGGCGGCCGGTTTTTCGGCGGCTGAGCCCTGCAGCCGGGTGTGGCGCACGCGATCACCAGGCGCGATCCCAAGACGCGCCGCTGCGCCGCCGGCAAGTTCAAGAACACTTACGACGGGGCCGTTCGACGCAATGATCTCCTCTGACATTGGCTCGGTGTTGGCCTCGATGCGGTGGATGACACCATCAGCGCGAATGAAAACCATGTCGAGCGGGATGTAGGTATTGCGCATCCACATGGTGACTTCGCGGGGCTCCTCATGGGGAAACAGCATGCCAGCGTCGTCGGTAAGTTTGGTGCGAAACATTAAACCGGTCGCCTGCTGCTCATTGGTGCGAGCGACTTCGATTTTAAAGGTCTTAGGTCCCGCTTTGGTGTCGATGGTGAGGAGATCTAAGACGGCCCCCATAGTGGAAGGCGGAGGCACGGGAGTGAGATACGTCCAAGCCAAGACCCCGGTCGCGGCAACAAAAAACAGGGCCGCCCAAAAGGCAGCCCTGTTCGATGAAGTGGTGTCAGCCATCTGAAAAGGATGACTAGTGCTGGGCGGTCATGACAGGCGAGGCCCCATCGGGGCGCAATTCGGCTGCCATGCAGCCTTTGGAGCCGAACCCCCAGCGGACGTGGACCATCTGTCCCGGCCGCAGCTCAGTAAAACCGAAACGGCGCAGTGTCTCCATGTGGACGAAGATGTCTGCCGTGCCTTCACCGCGTGACAGGAATCCGAAACCGCGGACTCGATTAAACCACTTGACAGTGGCCCGCTCCCAATCGCTTTCAGGCTGCACGTGGACGTGTGTTCGCTGCGGCAGCAGCGAGGGATGAATTGCCGTGCTCTCGTCCATTGAGAGAATGCGGAAAGCCTGCATACCTTTTGGCCGCTTGAGGACTTGGCAGTGCACGCGGGCACCTTCGTAGGCCGTCTGATGGCCGCCAGCTCTCAGGCACGTGACATGAAGGAGAACATCGCCCAGCCCGTTATCTGGAACGATGAAACCGTAACCCTTGCTGACATCAAACCACTTGATGGCACCTGCGATCTCAATAACTTCGAGACCATCGGCGACCGCGGCTTCTGCCTCGGCCTGCAAATCCGGAAACTCCGGAGGTTGCTTCGAATCCCCCATACTTCAATACCCCGCTTACTAGTGCTACGTTTTTTATACTCCGCAGTCTTTTGATGACGCCGCATTCCAGCCCTCACCGGATCACGAATCAAACGCTGCGATAGGGTTAAGATACTCACCACGGAGGGGGGCGGCTAGGTTTTGTTTTCTGGGGACAGAGGGACGGTCGCGAGCAAAACCCGTGGTCCACAGAGGCGTCGAAACTAACCAGCCGAAATCGCTGAACATTGCGCGGTGCGTGCGGACTGGCAGATATTTTTTTTTGAAGGTACTTTGCACACACGCCCTCCAGCGCGAGATGATCACTGACCGCGGTCAGATCGAACGTCAGAAATTTTTTTTCTGAGTGATGACTATGGCTTGGAACCATCAATGAGCAACACAGCTGAACCCATGCCGAACTGCTAGACCACGGACGCACACGCAGTTTCGTAAAATTGACGCATGACATGTGTGTTAATGTGACGGAATTGCCGATTGACCCGGCATCTGCTCCATAAATTTCAAGCACTTTGCCCTGTCCGCGCAGGCTCTCAATGGGGTATGCCCCAGGCTTCTGGATCGGGTGAAGTTAGGACCAAATCAATGCGATTTCTGCACGCCATGGTGCGTATCAGCAACACCGATGCAAGCCTGAAATTTTACTGTGATCTACTCGGCCTCCAGGAGACGCGCCGGGTCGACAATCCGGTCGGGCGTTTTACCCTTATTTTTCTAGCGGCTCCCGCTGATTCAGCGCGGGCATTGGCTGACAAGGCCCCACTCATTGAACTGACCTACAATTGGGATCCCGAGGTTTATTCCGGCGCCCGTAACTTCGGGCACTTGGCATTTGCAACCGGCGATATTTATGCGTTGTGCCAGCGCTTGATGGATGGCGGCATCGTAATCAATAGGCCGCCGCGCGATGGCAACATGGCCTTCGTGCGCTCGCCGGACGGCATTTCGGTTGAGCTGTTGCAGAGTGGCCCGGCACTTCCCAAGCAAGAGCCATGGGCGTCCATGCCCAACACAGGATCGTGGTAATGGAAGTGAGCGCCGCTCAACCCGCAACATTGCGCAACATCGCCGTTGTTGGCGGCGGCGCAGCCGGATTGATGGCGGCTGAGATCCTATCGGCGCACGGCCATAAAGTCACCGTGTTCGATCGCATGGCGAGTGTGGGGCGCAAGTTTTTGATGGCGGGCCGCGGCGGCTTGAACCTCACTCATTCAGAGCCACTGGAAGATTTTCTAACGCGTTATGGCTCGGCGGCACAGCCGGTCACCGTTTCCGTTCAATCCTTCCCGCCAGCACAAGTTGTGTCGTGGTGCGAAGGTCTCGGTCAGGCGACGTTCGTTGGATCGAGCGGCCGTGTGTTTCCAAAGAGCTTCAAAGCATCGCCGCTGCTCAGGGCGTGGCTGTTGCGGTTGAGCGAGGCTGGTGTTGTCATCCGCCCGCGCCACACGTGGACGGGATGGAATAAGTCGGGCGCGCTGACGTTCATTGGCCCAGCAGGATCAGTTGAGACATGTGCGCCCGATGCGGTCGTGCTGGCTCTGGGCGGCGCAAGCTGGCCACGATTGGGCGCCGATGGGTCGTGGGTCAAAGTAATCTCGGCGGCGGGCATTCCAGTCTCGCCACTACAGCCGTCGAACTGCGGCGTGCACGTTGCCTGGACGGACATCATGAAATCGCGCCACATTGGCGAGCCGTTGAAGCGCATCGCCATCACTTTGGGTGGCGAGACGCGACGCGGCGAGGCCATCATCACGCGCGATGGCCTTGAGGGCAATGTCATTTATGCATTGTCCGGCGCGATCCGGACGGGGCTTGCAACGGGTGGACGCGTGCACCTGACAATCGACCTGCGGCCAGACGAAACCCACGAACAGATCAAGGCGCGCCTATCCGGGTTTCGCGGACGGCAATCGATGGCGACGTTCCTGCGCAAGGCCCTGAAACTTTCGCCGGCGTCTATCGCGCTGCTGCACGAATCGACGCGAGGGCCGTTGCCTGCAGACCAGATGGAACGGGCCCGGCTCATAAAAGCCGTCCCCCTGCGGGTTGAAGCTCTGGCGGGGCTCGAACGCGCCATTTCCTCGTCCGGCGGTGTGGCGCTTGATGCTCTCGACGACACTTTTATGGTGCGTGCGCGGCCGGGTGTCTTTCTGGCGGGTGAAATGCTTGATTGGGATGCGCCAACGGGGGGATATCTGCTCCAAGCATGCTTCGCGACGGGGGCCTCGGCGGCTGAAGGTGTGATGTCGTGGTTGAGTTCCGGGCCGAGTGGTGGGGCGGTTACCGGGGAACCAGCATGCGCAGATTAGCTAAATTGGTAAAATATTCCCACTACGCTGGTTCGTTAGAACAAAATGCCATTCTTATTTCGAAAATGCTCTTCTAAACGAAATCATTTTTCACTAGGTTCCGCTGCGAGGAGATCGATGATGACCAAGACTGCGACGGGAAAAGCGCCAGCGGCCAAATGGCCGGCCGCCAGCACGGGGGCCGAACTGGCAGCGGGTCTTGCAAAAACCCTTCCTCAAATCGAGGATTTGTCTGCACGCATCACCGCAATCGCTCAAGCCGTACCGGGCCGGATTGCGTTTTCGAGCAGCCTTGGCCTTGAGGACCAAGCCGTTTTGCACGCCATCGCGCAGGCTCACGACGAGCATGGCGTTTCAATCGACGTCTTCACACTCGATACCGGACGCCATTTTCCTGAGACACTCGAGACACTTGAAGCCAGCGAACAGCGCTATGGACTGAAAATTCGCGTGGTGTTTCCCGCCGCCAACGCCGTCGAAGAACTCGTGGCCCGCGACGGCATTATGGGCTTTCGCTATGCGGTAGAGAATCGCAAAGCCTGCTGCGATGTGCGCAAAGTCCAGCCGCTGAATAGGGCACTGTCTGGTGCAGGAGGCTGGATTACGGGGCTCAGGCGCGATCAGTCCCCGGAACGCGCTGAAGTGCCATTCGCCACATGGGATGCGGCTCTGAAAATCGTAAAGGTCAATCCTGTGGCGGATTGGAGTATCGCCCAACTGGAGGCCTACATCGAGGCCCACTCCATTCCTGTGAATGCGTTACACGCCCAGGGATTTCCATCCATCGGCTGTCAGCCGTGCACGCGTGCCATCCGGCCCGGCGAAGATGTGCGCGCTGGGCGCTGGTGGTGGGAAAACGAAGACGGCAAAGAATGCGGACTGCACAATCGTCCAGCGCAAGCTGAGCAAGCCAAACAAAAGGACGTCGCGGTATGACAGCGGCCATTTCGCATCTCGATCTTTTGGAAGCCGAAAGCATTCACATTTTCCGTGAAGCCGCCGCCCAGTTCCGCAAGCCAGTACTGCTCTATTCTATTGGCAAAGACTCGACCGTACTCTTGCATCTGGCGCGCAAAGCGTTTTGGCCGGGGCGGCTGCCGTTTCCTGTCTTCCACGTCGATACAAAGTGGAAGTTTCGCGAGATGATCGAATTTCGCGACAAGACAGTGCGCGAGTTCGATCTCGATCTGATTGTTGAAACCAACCACGACGGCATCGCCAAAGGCGTTAATCCCTTCGACTACTCGCCGTCGGTTTATACCGAAGTGATGAAGACAGTGCCGCTCAAGGCCGGACTCGACAAGTATGCCTTCGATGCAGCCTTCGGCGGCGCGCGCCGTGACGAAGAAGCAAGCCGCGCCAAGGAGCGCGTGTTCTCGTTCCGGGCCGAAGGCCATCGCTGGGATCCGCGCCGTCAGCGTCCCGAAATGTGGCGGCTGTTGAATGGGCGCTTGGGTGCGGGAGAAACCGTGCGCGTGTTTCCGCTGTCGAACTGGACCGAGCGCGACGTGTGGCGCTACATTTTGCGCGAAAAACTCGACGTCGTTCCTCTTTACATGGCGGCCAAACGCCCGACAGTTGTGCGCAACGGCCAGATCCTGATGCTTGATGACGAGCGCATGAAAGTGAAGCCTGGGGAAGTTGTCACCGAACGCATGATCCGCTTTCGCACGCTCGGCTGCTATCCGCTGACGGCCGCCGTCGAGTCTGATGCGACTGATATCGAAAGTGTGGTTGCAGAAACGGTGGGTGCGCGCACCTCAGAGCGCCAGGGCCGGTTGATTGATCACGATCAAGCTGGCGCCATGGAAAAGAAAAAGCAGGAAGGGTACTTCTGATGACGGCGCAACCTGCGAAGAAACCCGTAGTGAAGCCTGCGGGCGTGCAGCCGGCGGCACATGCCGTGTCGCCTGATCCGCTAGCAGGCCTCGCGGTCGAACTCACCGGCATGATCCGCGTTCTCACCTGCGGCTCCGTGGATGACGGCAAATCGACGCTCATCGGCCGCCTGTTGTGGGATGCGACCGACCTCTACGACGATCAGCGTGAAACGCTGCAGAAGGGCAAGAAGGTCGACGGCGGCAATCCCGATTTTAGCTTGCTGATGGACGGTCTCGTCGCCGAGCGCGAGCAGGGCATTACGATCGACATCGCCTGGCGCTATTTCGATACGGCGACGCGGCGTTTTGTGGTTATCGATAGCCCCGGACACGAACAGTACACGCGCAACATGGCGTCCGGAGCGAGCCATGCCGACGTAGCGATTATGCTGATTGACGCGCGCCATGGCATCAAACGGCAGACGCGCCGCCATGCCGCCATTCTCGATTTGGTCGGCGTCAAGCGCGTCGTGCTCGCCGTCAACAAGATGGACTTGGCGGATTGGTCGGA
>JANNXL010000116.1:0-12115 GCA_031409575.1 Hyphomicrobium sp. | reverse complement strand
GATGGATGAAGTGAATAACCGCTCGTGCCAAACACCTATATCGTTTTCAATTTTTTCTGACCGGGCCTCATTGTGAAATAGCTCAAAGATCGAAAGATCGCAAAATGTGTTGCCGCCCGGTCACATATTGTGTGATCGGGTGACTTTGGGGAAATAGACGGCGGTGGTTACCGGATTTCGGGACTAGAGTTCGAAATCGTTAGCGGGCAGTTGGAGGGGGGCACTATGCGCAGGATCATGGTTGCACTGTTTTCTTTGGCAATACTGCCGGCAGACGTACGTGCGGAGGATGCTGCGGAACTCGCCAAAAAGCTTTCCAATCCTATCGCCTCACTGATCAGCGTACCTATCCAGTATAACTTCGATCAGAATATCGGCCCCGAAGAAGAAGGCCGCAAGCATCTCATCAACGTGCAGCCGGTCATTCCCATATCCTTGAATGACGAATGGAATATGATTTCGAGAACTATCGTGCCGATCGTGGCTCAGGATGACATCTTTCCCGGAGCCGGCGATCAGTTTGGCTTAAGCGACACAGTGCAAAGCCTGTTCTTCTCACCCAAGCAGCCAACCAACGGTATTGTGTGGGGCGTAGGTCCGGTCATTTTGCTGCCAACGGGAACCGACCGCCTTCTAACAGGTGACAAGTGGGGAGCGGGCCCGACCGCTGTGGCCCTCACTCAGCAAAATGGATGGACGATTGGCATACTCGCCAATCACATTTGGTCCTTTGCTGGCGACGAGAATCGTGCAGACGTCAACGCGACGTTCCTACAGCCATTCATTTCCTATACTACACCGGACGCTTGGACGTTCGGCTTGAATACCGAATCGACTTACAATTGGCAGGCTTCGGAGTGGGCGGTTCCCATCAATTTGACAGCATCGAAGCTGACCAAGATCGGCGATCAGCCCGTGAGCATTGGGGGTGGAGTTCGCTACTGGGCCGAGAGTGCCGACGGCGGGCCCGAAGGCTGGGGTGGGCGCGCAAACCTGACGTTTCTGTTTCCGACGGGTGGATAATGCGCGCGGCGCGGCATTGAATAAGGAATGGTTGGCATGACAAAGCGGAAACTCTTCGTTGCAACACTTGCCGCTACGGGCGTTGCTCTTTGCAGTGTTGAGGCGCAAGCCGCTGAGGGAGCCGCAGGCTTCTATCTGCTCGGCTCGAAAGGTTCCATGGCAGGCTTCGTGCCGCCGCCGGGCACGTACATTCAGAGCGATTACTATTACTATTCGGGCGAAGCCAGTGCGAACATTCAACTGCCCCTCGGTGCGAGCTTAGCTGCCGGTGTAGAAGCCGACGCGCTATACGGCCTTACCACTGGACTTTGGGTCACGCCTGAAAAAGTTCTGGGCGGAAATTTAGCTCTCACGGCGACCCTGGTTACTGGCTGGAAGGATATCGACGTCTCGGCGGTCCTCGGGCCGTTTTCCGGAAGCTTGAACGATGACGAGACGGCGTTTGGAGACCCCGTGCTGTCCGCCATGCTCGGCTGGCATAGCGGCAATTGGCACTCCAACGTCTACAGCATTGTCAACGTTCCCGTCGGTCAATATGAAACCGGCAAGATCGCGAATATTGGTTTTAATCGATGGGCCGTTGATACGGGTGCGGCTGTTACATATCTCGATCAGACCAACGGGCATGAAGCAAATGTCGCTGTCGGCTTAACTTACAATTTTGAGAACCCGGATACGGACTACAAGACCGGAACCGAACTCCATATCGAAGCGGCACTCGTCCAGCATCTGTCGAAACAATTTTCAATTGGCATTGCGGGTTACCACTATCAGCAAATCACCGGCGACAGCGGATCAGGTGCCCGCCTCGGTGATTTCGAGGGCCGCGTCACAGGAATCGGTCCGCTCATCAGCTACTCATTCCAGCTCGGCAAGATCCCCGTCAGCACAAGCGTGCGCTACTTCAAAGAATTCAATGTCGAGAATAGGCTCGAAGGCGACGCTGGATTCTTTACTGTCGCCATGCCGTTGTCCATCGACGGCCATTGATCGCACCGCCTTTCTAGATAGATAAAGACTGCATTGCGTTGGGATGCGGCATACAAAGCTGTATGTCCGCATGCGTCACTGACTCCGCCGGGCACTGTAATCTGTGATACCTTCGGGTTTAGCGGACCGATCTGGCCACCCAGATTCGAATTGGTAAGGGAATGCTTCACGCACTTGCCGGCTATGCCGTGCCGGCGAACATGTTACTTCTGATGCTGATTGCCGGGACGGAGATTTCATTCTCTGATTTCTCGCGACTGCGTGAGTATCCTGTAGCCGTCATGCTCGGATCTGCGGGCCAGCTGTTGTTTCTCCCGTTGCTGGCGCTCTTGATCCTGACCACTGTCAAATTGCCGGGCGAGATTTCAGCCGGGCTTTTGCTATTGTCGATGTGCCCCGGCGGCGGCATATCAAACTACTATTGCTATCTCGCACGCTGCAATGTGCTGCTGTCGGCAACGATAACAGCCGTTAGCACCGTCCTGTCATTGATTTCGATCCCGCTCTGGATCGAGCTGTTGCCGGTCGCGTCCATTGTTGGCGGAGCGTTTCCTGGCGCCCCAGTTCGAACCATTATGGCCCAGTTACTGGTTCTCATGGTCCTGCCTTTGGCAGTAGGGATGGGTCTGCGCCACTTCGCGCCAATTTGGATCGCTAAGAATGCCGCCCTGTTAAAAAGAACATCGATCATCGTTATCTTGTTGATCTTGGGCCTCGCCACGTGGACCACCCGCCATGAGCTTGCGGCTCTCTTTCTTGATATTCTAACTGCGGCTGCGGCGTTCATATTTTCGGCAATGGCACTCGGGTGGGTTCTCGGCATTACCTTGGAGAAGCGAGACAGGGCGGTCCTCGTGGTCGAGAGTGGTGTGCGCAATATCTCAGTCGCGCTCATTCTCGGTGCTGCGATGCTGCCGCGAGAAAGCTTCGGTACGTTTGCGAGTTTTCTGACCGGTTATTTCATTACCGAAATCGTCATAATGCTTACTTACGCGAGAGTACTCTCGGAGACTCGACGGGACGTGTCCTGACGATTCCCGCTCGCGGACGGCGTGCGCACTCGCCGGGACACTGCGCACATACCGAATTTGCAAGCTCATAGAAAATTGGACTTGCAGCCCTTACCTTGATCGCAGCATCCTGCCGCCCAGCCGGCCGTTATGGAATTTGCGGCTGGCCCGATACTGTTGACAGTGGAGGCAGCGTCCATGTCAAATCACACCGCACAGCCGTTACGCATCGCCGCCGCGATCATCGCCATTTTTTTTGAAGCGGTGCCGCCGGTGAACTCTCACGGCAGCACCGCTTCAAGCACTTCTTTGATCCTGTTTGCCGGTAATCAACACATCCAGACCGGCCCTTATTCGGCCTTTGCCCGCTTCCAAAACAAACTCGGTGAAGTGTTGAAAGCATGCCAGCGCGATGCTGCGGCCAGGCAGTTGTCGCGGGAAACCACTGGCATATGGAGCGCGACGACATCGCAAGTCATTAGCAACGCCTCTCGTTGCAAATCGTTGAAGTCCGCTGCGCCAACAGGCGCACTGACTGCCGCGTTATGGCATGAGGTTATGGGCGATGAAGCCCCACCGGATCTGCAAGAAAAGACCACCGCTCTCTCACTGACGTTCGAGGCAACCGGCTTTGACCAAAAGCCGGAATGGAATTTTTGTCAGGATAGCCTGGATCCGCTTGCTGTTGCCCGCCCAGGCCACGGCGCCACCCAGACATGCTACAATCAAACAGATCCTTGTTCTTTCGTCACTTGGGGACCGCGCGGAGCCACTGCTGGCCAAGGGCGGGAAATTCAGTGGGTACTCGCCAACGTGATGCGGCGCGCGCCAGGGGTTGTAGAATACGCCTTCGGGCCTGAACGCGAACATGTGCAGCGCTTCACCCAGCTTGATGGACCGCCGCCGGAAAGCTGTGATGGTTCAACTCCGCTGGAACACTTCATGTGCGCGGTATGGATTGACCCAAACCGCAGGCAAATCTGGGAAGATGCCCTGCAAAACCTAGGCAAACAGTCCGTCGTGCGAACGGTATTTGAAGACGTCTACGCGCGTGAGGAGTTCGACGGTTATAAAATGACGGCCTACTACAAGCTTTGGCAAGCAATGGGTCTGGCCGCCAGTGAAATCGACTATGCCTTTTTCTATGATCGCTCAACGCATATCGGCGGTCCGCCAGACACCATCACACCTGAAAATCTCAAACAGTGCCTTGATGCTGAGCCTGCGCGTGTCACCCGGAACGCAGCCGCGCGGCGGTGTCTGTCACATTTGCATCCGCACCCGACGCAACCCCAAGACAGGGCGGCACGCGACACGGCATTCTATCTCGACTCCTATTCAATGCAGGGCCTCACGGCTTCCGAAGTCCGTACGTGGCAGCGGCACATCCCCCTCGCTGCCGGCGCGAACTTCGGCTTGTCAGATGAAGTCCCTGCCGGGCGCGCCGACGCTGCTTCCAGCTCAAAGTTGGATATACTGCCTCCAACTGACGGCTTCACGGAAATGACCGAGGCCGAACGGGCATGCCCTGCTGGCATCCTCCAGCCGGTGCGTACGCAGCCTCCATCCGCAAAACAAGGTGGTGCCCGGCAGGCTAATTGACCCGGTCAGTGTTGGCTTCCGGACGGCTAGGTGTCTCCCAATCGCGGCCTTCCTTTTTCAGTTCGGCATTGGGTCCGACGCCTGCTGGCACGCTGCGGATTCGAACGAGATCACCAGGCTCCAGCGGAGTTCCCTCGCTTGCCGTCATCTCCTCGATACCTTTTGATGTGCGGCGATGGATTTGATAGCTGATGTTACCCAGCTCCCCGCCGGCAGTCCTCGGATTGGATAGCCTCAACACCTGAGCACTAGCAGCCGAGACCGCCTGCTCTTCCGAAAGTGACTCTTCGGTCAGGGCAATGTCACGCTCCAGTTCCACGCGCCAGTCCGTCTCAACCTTCTGTTTTTCGTTGATCGCCTGATCGATGCGGTCTTCGACTTGCGCTTTGTTTCCCAAAGCTTCATCAAGCCGCTCGCGGATATCACTGAGTTCGCTCTTGGCTTGCAGGAACATTGCCCCCCGCATATTGCCTGCATCCATCAGCCCCTTGAGAATTTTCGTGCGCGCTTCCTTGCTCTCAACATTCGATGTGATGTGGGCAATCCGCTTTCGCTGAGAGCCCAATTCACGCCGTGCTGCTTCGATTGTTGACTGAAGCGACTTGATTTTGAGTAACCGGCTTTCGAGCACTGGTTTCCTTCCGTCGCCAAACTCCGCAATCAGCCTTTCAGCGGCCGTGCGCGTTCCTAGTGCCACCAAGCTGTCTGGCACGGCAACTGGCTTGCCGGTCCGTTCGGCGCGGAACACCGCGTGTTTTGCCAGCAGCTTTTTCTGACGCTCGCCGGACTGCTCCAAACGCTGGCGCTCTCGCAACATGTCCAGATACTCAGCGTTCGCGGCAGAGCCGTAATGCATGCCGCCTGCGAGCGCCAGCGCGTGGAGCACGGTCATTCCCGGTGAATACTCAAAGGTGCCGGGTTTCAGCACCGGCCCGAGCACATAGACAGGCTCGCGGCTTACAAGAGAGATGCTGGTGCGCGCTTCTTTACCGTAGACCTTTTTGTACAGGGCTTGGAGCTCTTCTTGAGCGGCAGGCAGTAGCGTCCCGCTCATCGGGACCTGCCCAAGTACCGGCAGAAACAGTGTGCCGTCGCTCTGCACCGTGTATTCACCGGTCAGCTCGGCACGCTCAATAGCATTTTGGGCAACCGGCGCAGGCGGTCCGGACCCGCTTGAGATACGTTCGAGAAACAACAACTTCAAGCGGTCGCCAACCGCAAGAACAACACCGGTGCTATCAATCTGGCTTTGCGGCGGCATGCTCAGCGTCCGGCTGACTGGAGGCAGCGTGGCGCCCTGACCGGAGACTTCTGCCGCCGCCTCATCCCTTGGCCCTTGAGCCGCGAGTACGATAATTGCGGTCAATAGTGCCGCGACGAACGGCAAACCGGTTGAGCGCGCTTCCTGGTAGTTTCTGCCACCGGCAGACCTGCAAGATGACGCCCTGACAACTTTTGAAGGACTGCACATCTTCTGCACCTCATACAAACGTATTCTCATAGGTCACACTGGGACAGCTACTGCCGTTCCAACTGGCCTCTTGCCGCTTTCCATAACATTGCCTGTCCGCAGGAGTTTCCCCCAGCCCACCAGCTGACCGCGCACCGCTGCCAGCAGGGTCTTGATCGCCACCACGTACAACAGCTGGCGGTAGCAGAACCGCTGCAGGAAAATCAGAGGAAACAACCGCCAGGTGTCACGGTCCGCATTGAGACTCATGGCCAGGCCCGCTAGAAGCGCGTCCACCGTCTGGAATACGGCCCAGTAGATCGAAATCTGCAGCAGGCTGTCAGGCACCGAACCCGCTCCGCCGGCCAGCCATTCTCTGAAGCCAACCAAAATGGTCAGAACCAGCATGAAGTCCATGATTGGCGCGAGCAGCGTGAACGCAAACTGGAAAATAATAATATTGGGCAAAGTAATACTTCCAACCCCGGTTGGTACCGCAAAGGACATGGCGGTCCGGTGCTTGTAGACCACCTGCAAGGTTCCAAACATCCAGCGGAACCTCTGCTTCAAGAACGCGCGCACAGTCTCGGGCGCTTCCGTCAACGCCACCGCATCGGGCTCGTAAAGCACTGTCCAACCGCGCCGCTCCAGCGCAATTGTGACATCTGCATCTTCTGCCAGCGTATCGGTTGGAAAACCGCCAGCTTCGATAAGTGCGCTGCGCTTCCATGCGCCAATCGCTCCGGGCACGACACCAATGGCGTTAAACCCTTCAAAAGCGCGCCGGTCAAGATTCTGGCTGGTGACGTATTCGAGCGACTGAAAACGGGCCATCATCGATACGCAGTTTCCAACGACGGCTTTGCCCGCGACCGCCCCAACGCATGGATCAACGAAATGGCGCACGAGAAGCTCAATTGCGTTTGGGCCAAAGACAGTGTCGGCATCAAGCGCAATGACAACATCGGCGTCCGTCTGCTGCAAAGCAAAGTTCAAAGCCGCTGATTTTCCGCCGTTGCGGATCTTGAACACCCGGACACGGCGGGTGCGCCAGAATGTGCGGCGAACGATACCGGCCGTATCATCCGACGAACCATCATCGACGACGATGATCTCGAATTTGCGCAGCCGTGAAGCGAGAAGCGAGTGGATTGTTTTGCAAATCACCTTCTCTTCATTGAATCCAGGAACAAGGATGGCGAGCTTTGGCGGCCGCCATTTCAATCCTGCGCGTCTCACGCAGATGCGGCGATGCTCAAACGCAAACCAGACAATGAAGGCCAGCCGCAGCATACCCAGCGCCGCTGTGGAGACCGCAATGACTGGAATGACATCCGACAGCCAAGAAAGTGATGTCAGTCCCGCCCCCGTGATTCTTGAAAGCACAATTTCACCCGTCGACTCGCTCGTCCTAAGCGGCATGATGTCTTGGCGCTTCAACCCCAGCAGCTCGTGCACAGTCACGAAGCTGTAGCCGCTTGCCCGCAGATCATCGATGATTAGAGGCAGCGCCGTTACAGTCGGCGTGCGGGAGCCTCCGCCGTCATGCAAGAGCACAATGCGGCCGAGAGGATCTTCGTCAATCTCAGAGAGTATGCGTTCCCGGATCTGGCTTGACGTAATCCCGGCCCAATCAAACGGATCCACGGTTACACGCACTGAAATGTAGCCAAGCCGGGAGACTTTCTCCAGAAGGTCCAAACCCGATGGCGTGACCTCAAAGTCATCGCCGTTGTACGGCGCCCTGAATAACGACGTGCGCACGCCGAGATGCGATTCAAGAATGCGTTGTGTAGCCGTCAGCTCAAGTTCGATCTCAGCCGAACTGCGCCCCAAGAGATTGACGTGAGAGAACGTGTGATTCCCGATATCGTGCCCCTCATCAAAGATGCGCTGCATCAGCGCTGGCTGCCGTAAGGCATTTTTGCCAATCACAAAAAAGGTTGCAGGTACGCCCTTGTCGCGCAAAATATCGAGAATGGCTCCCGTGTAGCGGGGATCGGGTCCATCGTCGAAAGTGAGCGCAACTGTATTTCCAAGCGGCGCACCCCAGCTCTCAACATTATGAGCAGCAGGGATTTTTTCGAGACGCTCGCTGACAATCAAGCCGAGGCCCGTGTCGAAATCAATCGAACGTGAACCGCGCTGGCGATTGTCGGCAACCGAAAAGGCAGCTCCTTTGCCGTTACTCAAAGCATCTGCCATTGGTTCTGGAGACCGTAATCCTGCTAGGGCGTGTTCATCGGGTAAATGGCCGCGCCCAAATGATGCCCAGACGCCTGAATCTTCCATCCCAAGCCGCCATAGCGCAATCCCTGCGGGATTGATTGCCAGCGCAGCACGGGACTGATTGAAGAACGTCGCCCCATCCAAATACCAAACGTCATGGCGCTGGCCGCCTTCGTCCTGGTATCCGAAATGAGGGTTCAACGTGCTGGCGTCAAATTGCATCGGAGACTTCGCACGCGCCATAAGGTTCCAGGCGCCTTGAACCGAAGTGAGTGAAGAAAGCCCGTCTTCTCGCCGGTCCCAGGCAAACGAGCCAATAGCAACGATAAGCTTCTCCACGCCAACAACGCGCGCGGCAGTATCGAGAGCTGCCTCAAACTGGCCCTGACCAGCGAGTGGACCCGCCGCATCTGGAAGATTGCCGCCGTTATGCCCTGCGAATACAGCGTAGTCAGCAAAATGAGCCAGCTCCAAATCACCCGCATCGCGCTCCAATGGCTCAAGGATTTTGACGAGCTTCGCATTCTGCCTATGCAATCGATCTCTCAGAACTTCCAGAAACTCTGCCAGACTGGTGCGGCTCGTAACTGGCATTTGTGGAAATGAAATCGCCAGTCCAGCATACGAGTTCTGTCTGACCTGCCGGACAAGTGCGTCGATCAAAGCCCTTCGCGTGTCCTTTTCTGCCAGAAGGCGTGCGAGCTGAAATCCAGGCATGTTGCTATCGACAACCGGGATGACGCCAACATGCTTAGCGTTCGACTGGAGCCAGAGCCTGACTTCAGCGCTCTGCGTCACATGCAGTTCCTCTAACTCACCGTTGTCTTTCGAAATCTGAAGCCAATTCGCAAAAAGGCCGTCAATCTGCGCGGCGTTGCTTTTGAGTGAGTTGATACTTCGCAGGTCGTCCGTTTCCAGGAAGCCCCATCGCTTCACCTGAGCAGCCGTCTCTGCGACGTTGCGGTTGCGCAATGGATTGAGCGGTGCACCCGCCGGGACTGTTTCTAACTGTACATCGGGTCCGGTGTGGAGATCAGTGGTGAGGCGGGCCGGATCCGCGAGCTTTGGAAGCGCCGGCCGGAGAAACATTGACAACATAAGACAGCCGGCAACGGCTGCGGCAAAGGCCGCCGCTCCACCAGCCCAGCGATTGAAATCCCGTGCCCGTCTTCCGGACAGGTCAAAGAATACGGGCTTCGAACCGACGCTCATCTCAATGCAACACAGTTGAGAGACCACACACAAACCGATTCATTAGCTCAATGCCGCCATGCCGGCGCGGCGTTGACTCGCATCAATACCCCGTTGCAGAAATTTTACATTTCTTGCCGTACGCTCAGCGCACGTGATCAAACGACGGCGCTCATATGAGCCGCGCCTCGAAACCGCTTTCAGCGACCCGATGGCATCGCCATGATCTCGTCATCTGAAATTCAGCGCATCACCGCAGAAGCGTCACTGCGTGATGCCAGTGACAAAAACAGCTACGTACGTACGCTGTCGGATTAACCTTAAGAGAGCCGCGGCAGCAGGACAATAGAATTTAAGCCGCTGAACTAAAGTAGGATGCCGTCAGACTAAGGTCTGATGGTGCCGTCTTTTGCCATGGCAACGGCATGACCTTCGCGCTTGAGCCGCTCGACGAACCGGCTCTTGTTTTAAGAAAGCACCTCAGCCTCAACATGGGTTACCCCGAGCCTCCGCGCGGCGCCCAGTGCAGTCAAAGCTCCGAATGCTCGGCAAAGACGGAAAGCCGGAGATCAAGATCATTGCTGAAGCCACCCAGGCTGCGTAGAGCACGCGTCTTCGTCATGAAACTGTTAGCGCGTAGCGAATAGAAATTGGACTGGCTTTGATAAGGGCACTCCGCGCCAGCCACAAACCGCTTTGCCTGAGACGCTTGTTTCGCCCGACTGCTCCCACCCGGAGCGGACATCATTCAGTCCACTGGACCCATGCAGTTAATGCCGGAATTTAGCCCATGGCTTCGAGACGAAGTCAGCGATACACCGCTTGACGTTGTGCCGTCGGCAGGTCCTCGTCAAAAAGGAGCAGGGAAATGGCAATTTATGAGGGGGCTTAGTTGCCAGAACCCAAGCCAATCGTCAGCCGCGCACCGGCGCGCAACTCCCACAGGTCATCGGTCCCAATCCGCGACGGCGTATTATCGGTTGGCCGGCTGTTTGAGAAATGCGCGGTTGCAACGTCAGAAAAATAATCAGCCTCAGCAAACGTCTCCAGGAAGCTTGCAGGAGCAAGGATGAACTTCAAGCCTGCGCCCAGCGCGCCGCGGAAGCCAACACCGTCATCGTCGTCGCGCACGTAAGCGCGGAAGGGATCAGGCGTCACACCGCTTGCGTAGGAGCGGAACTTGGCGTCGGCCTCGTAGGTGTAAAAGCCAACTCCGAGCCGTCCGACCAAAGACACACCCTGCGTGAAGCGGTATTCGGGCTCCATCATCAGCATATTTCCGAACATCCACGTCTCGACGTCCGACGAACGGTGCAGCCCGCAGGCATTCGAGCAAAGCACATCAGAACTGTCATCTGAATTCCGGATAAAGGAGACGAGCCCCCAGGTGATGGTCCGCGACGCATCGATGGTTTGATCGAATTCCGACCGGTAGCCGAACTCGAAGAATTGGCGGTCGACCGAAGCGCTAGCCCGCGAACCACCAATCACGTTGACATTGCCGTCGACCGATTTCAGCGTGATGTCGGAGAGAGGCGGCGCGCTGCTGGAGCGGCTCTCGTCTGCTTGGCCGCCAAAGCCGTAGATTTCGACGCGCGTAAACGGCAAGAACGAAATCAGGCGGCTGCCCTTTTCCCATCCGATCTGTCCGCCGGCAAACCAGCCATTATCGGGCGAGAGGTTTGCGTCGAGCACCGTTCCCGGGGCTGGGCTAATTCCATAGACATTAACGTCACCGCCGTTCTGGGACAGGTAACCGCCTTCACCGGAAATATAGACATCGCCAGTGCTAGCCGGAGCCAGCCCCATGTCGGCGGCAGCAGGGAAAGGTATCAGTACAACGAGTGCTGCCCAGAACGGCAAGCGCAGTGCGCAGATCGTCATGCCGGAAATCCCTCGTCTTCCGATTAAAACAGCCGTCATCCCAGTGTTGTAACAGTGAGTCGCCCAATTCACTGGTGCTATTACACTACAACGCAAAGAAAATTCTGGGCGCACCGTAGAACAGGGGTGCAAACCGAATACCTGCAATCAATCAGCAGTTCTTGAGAATTCTGCCTGAACACTAACATTATGCAATATGGCGCATGCGGTTGGCACAGCCGTCCCGGCACCGCTTTAAAAAAAAGTGTGGGTAACTTGCAATAGACCCGCCGCACCGGCAGAAGATGCATCGATTTCGATAAAGCTAGCAAGCCTCGCACAGGCCGTGCGTGATCGCACGGCCGCTTGCGGCGGCCGTGCTGAAACCTGCGTCAGAGGATCGTCAGGTCACCGGCCGCAAATGCGAGGCTGGTGATTATCGTGACGCCCTGGAGCTGAACGATCACATCGTTGCTCGTCACGCCATTGGCGCTATCTGAGATGTAGATATAGAAGTCTCCGGCTCCGTTTACCTGGAACAACGCAATCTCCCCGGCCGACGTTGTCGCGGCCTGGAAGCGGCCTGCGATATCCATCAAAGCATCATCTAGCGTCGTACCCGAACCCGCAGCGAATGTTGCGACACCGGTTGTCGCATTGATCGACGCCTGGGTTGCGGTGGCCGCAGCATTTGACCCTCCGACCGACAGGGTCGACGAGAAGTCTATCTCATCGCCGGTCCCCACTGCTCCCTTGG
>JANNXL010000115.1:0-15774 GCA_031409575.1 Hyphomicrobium sp. | reverse complement strand
CCGCCGTTCGAAGCACATACGTTTGCACTCAACGTGCTGTGGCCGTATGATACCGATCCGGCATAGAAGGTTCGGGACGTGAGTTTTGGGAGTTCACGGGTGGTGACGAAGATCTCGTTCAACATGTCGAACGAATTCGCTATTGGGACACGAGGCAAAGTGTGTCTGCCGAACTCCGATCACTTGAACTCCGGTCAAGCCTCACCAAAGTTGTCATCCTCGCGCTTGTCGCGAGGACCCATTTCGCGGCTTGGCGGATCGCTTCCGTTTCCGGCCAATGCCCGCAGCGCGGCGTAAAGATCTGCCCAATGCGGGTTGTCGCGCTCAATGAGATTGACCTTCCAGCGCCGCACCCAATGCTTCAGGGTCTTTTCACGTTGAATTGCAAGTTCGATGTCCGCAAAGGGCTCAAAGTAGACGAGACGTTTAACACCGTAGCGGCTGGTGAAGGCCGAGCGTGTGCCTTCACCATGTGCCTCGACGCGGCCGAGCAAATTGTTGGTCACACCGACATAGAGGGTGCCGTATGGTTTGCTCGCTAGGATGTAGACCCAGTAAGTGTTCATGGCTTGATCGTGATTTCAATCAACGCAACAGTATGCTGCACAATGGGTCCTCGCGACAAGCGCGAGGATGACAGCGGGGGTACGGCGTGAGCTTGGGGGACACGATCACGATTGCTGCTTCTTCGCGCGTCCCGGCCGGCTCGCGGAACGCGAGTCGGGGCGCGCAAATCAAGATGGCGCGTCATGTCCCCCTCACACCGTCGTGGTCTTGATATCCGTAAACCGGATTTTCGGGTTCTTGTCCTGCGCCCATCCTAAACTAAACGTGGAGGGCGCGAAGAACACGCGGTCGCCATCGAGATCGACAGCAATCTGCCCACGGTTTTTTTCAACGAATGTTTCGAGCGCGGCGGCATCGTCCGACGCCACCCAGCGCACGGTTTCCCATTGCGGCTGTTCGAATGCAATCGGCAGGCTGTATTCGTTGGTGAGGCGGTCCGCGAGCACGTCGAGCTGCAGCGCGCCGATGACGCCGACAATCGGCTGCGTGCCATCGAGCGGATTGAAAATCTGGACGACGCCTTCCTCGGCCATTTCCATCAGCGCTTCGCGCAGTTTCTTGGCGCGGATGGCATCTTCCAGACGCACGCGGCGCAGGATTTCCGGCGCAAAGCTTGGAATGCCCAAGAATGTGATGTCTTCGCCTTCCGTCAGCGCATCTCCGATGCGCAGCGCACCGCGATTGGGAATGCCGACCACATCACCCGCAAAGGCTTCTTCGGCCAGTGACCTGTCTTGCGCGAAGAAAAACTGCGGTGCGGTGAGCGCCATGGTCTTGCCGGTGCGCACAAGTTTAGCGCGCATGCCGCGCGTGAGTTTTCCTGACACAATGCGCATAAACGCCATGCGGTCGCGATGGTTGGGGTCCATGTTGGCTTGGATTTTGAAAACGATCCCGGTCATCGCCGGTTCGCTCGCCTCCACCATGCGGTTGGCCGATTTCAAGCTGCGCGGCGGCGGCGCGTGCGCGATGAGCGCATCGAGCAGATCGCGCACGCCGAAATTGCGCAGCGCACTTCCGAAATAAACCGGCGTCAGCGCGCCATTGCGGAAAGCCTCGAGATCGAACTTGTTGCACGCATCAATAACGAGCCCGGTTTCTTCGCGCCAGCGCGCCGCCGCGTCCGGTTCCAGCAGGGTATCGATGAGCGGATCGTTGACACCTGAGACCGGCATTCCCTCGCCGTCGTCATCCAGGCGGCTGATGCGCGGGTTGTAGAGATCGAACGTGCCGCGAAATTCCCGGCCACGCCCTATAGGCCAGACCATGGGGGCCGTGTCGAGCGCCAGCACGTTTGAGATCTCATCGAGCAATTCAAGAGGCTCGCGGATTTCGCGGTCCATCTTGTTGATGAACGTGACGATGGGGATATCGCGCATCCGGCAGATTTCGAACAGCTTGCGCGTGCGCGCCTCGATGCCTTTTGCGGCGTCGATGACCATGATGGCGCTGTCGACGGCGGTCAGCGTGCGATAGGTCTGGTCGGAGAAATCTTCGTGGCCCGGCGTATCCAGCAAATTGAGAACCGCGCCGCCGTATTCGAACGTCATGACCGATGTCACGACCGAAATACCGCGCGCCCGCTCAATCGCCATCCAGTCGGAGCGGGTGTTCTGCTTATCCTTTTTGGCTTTCACCTGACCGGCGAGCTGAATAGCACCGCCGAACAGCAACAGCTTCTCCGTTAACGTGGTTTTGCCGGCGTCGGGATGCGAGATGATCGCGAACGTGCGGCGGCGCGCAATCTCTCCAGCCAGCGCCTGCGGGCCGCCGGGAGCGCTGTCCTTCAATACAGGTGCGGCGGGTGCCGTTACGTCGACCATAGCTCAGCATCACTCTTTGCGTTCTGGCCCGTTCCATACATGCTTCGCCGCGCCAGGTCACGCCTTTGCGGCACTCCTCGAAAACCATGGCGCTAGGCGCTTCGGCATCGCGCGCGACCTGTGCTAAACTGCCGCCATTCCGGTTTGGCCCCCCACACTTAGCGAGATCCCGCCTTGCGCCTGCCCGTTAAGCAGCTCGTGCTCACCTTGACCCTGCTCAGCCTCGCGGTGGGCTTTCGCCTTGCCGACCCGCAAGCGGTGGCGCGTCTCAGGCTGTCGGTGTTCGACACCTATCAGCGTTTGCTGCCGCGCGTGCCGCCGCCCGAACGCCCGGTGCGTGTTATCGATATCGACGATGCCTCGCTTGCTCAGCTTGGCCAGTGGCCCTGGCCGCGCACACGCCTCGCCGATATGATCAATAAGCTGCGTGCAGCCGGCGTTGCCACCATCGCACTCGATATTGTGCTGGCCGAACCCGACCGTTTCTCCGCCTCTGAACTGACGCAGCAATTGCGCGATGTGCCGGCACTTAGACCCTTGCTGGAACGCGCCAGCGAACTGCCAAGTAACGATGCTGAACTCGCCGCCGCTCTCGGCAAGGCAAATGTTGTCGTCGGCATTTCCGGCGAACAATCGCCCACCGGCCGGACCTTGCCGCCCGCCAAGCCAAGTTTAGCGATTGCCGGTGATGACCCGAAACTTTTCATACCGGCCTTTGCCGGTGGCACGCCGAGTTTGGCGGTGTTGAGCGAGACCGCAAAAGGCATCGGCGCCGTCAACTGGCTGCCCGAACATGATCAGGTCGTGCGCCGCGTGCCGCTTATCATCACCATCGGCGGCGCGATTTATCCATCCCTCGCCGTTGAACAACTGCGCCTGGCCGAACAAGCCCCGACGCTGTTTTTGCGCTCCTCAAGCGGAAGTGGCGTTCAGGCTTTCGGTCAGCAGACCGGGCTCGATAGTCTGCGCATCGGCGAGACGATACTGAACAGCGACGGCGATGGGCAGATGTGGCTGCACTTCTCGCCGTTTGATCGCAGTCACTACATTTCTGCCCACGACCTTCTGAGCGGAAAGTTTAGCGCGAAGGATTTGCAGGGCCGCCACGTCGTCATCGGATCGAGCGCAACGGGGCTGCTCGATCTTCGCGCCACGCCGCTCGATCCGTCTGTGCCCGGCGTCGAAATTCACGCCCAGGCGCTGGAGCAAATGTTGACCGGCGGCGGCCTGACACGGCCGGCTTGGGCAACAGGCGCTGAATTGTTCCTCATCGTTCTTGGCGGAGCCTTGATCGCGTGGCTGCTGCAGCGCTCGCAACCCGCCGCAGCCGCTGCAGTTGGGGGCGCAGCACTGGCGGCTGTAGCTATGGCCTCTTGGCTCGCCTTCAGTAAAAATGGCGTGCTGCTTGACCCGGTTTATCCGGCACTGACCCTGATCCTGCTCTACATGGCCGGCTCGCTGTTCAACTACATCGAAGCCGAGGCCGACCGCAGCCGCGTGCGCTCTGCCTTCAGTCACTATCTCTCGCCGTCCATGGTGGAGCAGCTGGCGGCGGACCCGAGTAAACTGAAACTCGGCGGTGAAACGCGCGAAATCACCGTGCTCATCGCCGACATGCGTGGCTTTTCGCGCCGGTCTGAAGGACTGGAAGCCAGCGAAATCATTAGCTTTGTCAATAGCGTGTTCACGCCGCTCACCGACATCATCATCGATGAGCAAGGCACCATCGACAAGTTCATGGGTGACGCTGTGATGGCGTTCTGGAATGCGCCACTGGCACAAGCAGCACACGCACCGCAAGCACTGCGCGCGGCATTGCGGATGATGGCGCGGCTAGATGAGCTCAACCGTCAATGGTCAGCCGAGGCAGTAAGTGAAGGCCGGGAGTACAAAAATCCCGTTCGGCTCGGCGTTGGTGTCAATACGGGTGCGTGCTCGGTCGGCAACGTCGGCTCGCCGCAACGCCTCAACTATTCGATCATCGGCGATCCGGTGAATACAGCGGCCCGGCTCGAAGAAGCCACGAAGCTTTATGGTGCTGCAATCTTGTGCGGCGAGGAAACAGCCAAACAAGCCGGGTCCTTTGCACTTCTGGAAATCGGCAGCCAATCGTTACGCGGCAAGGATCGCGCCGAACGAGCGTTTGCCGTCGCCGGTGATGAGACCGTGGCACAAAGTGCAGCATTCAGCTCGCTCAAGGCAAGTCATGGGGCTCTGAGTGCCGCCATCGCGAGCGGCGATGCCAAGAAAGCTGCGGCCGCGCTCGATGCCTGCAAACGCGCCAACTGGCCAGGGCTCGACCGGCTGTGGGCGAGTTATGCTGACCGGGTTGAGGGGCTGGCATTAAATCAACACCGTAGCTCGGAGTGAGCGGAGCTTAAGCGTAGAGAAGTCCGGTCTACGGACCCCGCCAGTCTTGCGCCCCTAATGCGGCGTCATTTTCCCGCCGTAGCCGCCGCCATCCATGCCCTTGCCGCCATATCCGCCTTCGCCGCGTGAGGGGCCCTTGTGGCCGCCCTTCATTTTTCCGAGCGCGCCGCCAACACCAATGGCAATGCCGATGCCGTCCATCACCTTCACGTTGTCGTCTTTGTCTCCGTATTTGTCGCCATAGCCGGGCTTTTTCTTCTTCGGCTTAATAGGCACCACAACTTTGATCGGCGGATCATAGGTCTTGGTCTCGCGCACCGGCTTTTTCGTTTTCGGCTTAACGTAGTCGTTGTCATCAACGGCACGCCGCACAGGCTTCTGCTGCTTTGCCGGGCGGCTATCATCGCCGTCATCCGCACGCCGCGGGGCCGGTGTTGTTGGTTCTTCACCCTTTTCATCGCACGATTGCGAAGTTTGGCCGCCGCCGGCCGGGATGGCGAGAACTGCAGCCCGCGTGAACACGGGCTTGGGGTCCATGGACGGGGGTTCTGCCACGAATGGAAACGCCTGATCGAATTCCACACGGTCACGGCCCGGCATGCCATTCCAGTTGACGGGAATGCCAACATCGCCATTGCCTGTAACGCGGATCAGGCGGCCCGGAGAACTGAGCAAGTTGCACTTGCCGCGCTGATTGCTGACGGCCACGGCGCCTTCATGCAGCAACAGCCACGTGGTTCCGTCGTCTAAAATTGCAACATCAAATATGGTGCCGCGCACGGTGATCGACGCGGCTGGAGTGCGGATTGTGTAAGTTGGCTTATCAGCGACGCCGGTGATGAAGCGGAACGTGCCTTTGACCAAGTTGACCACAATCGAGCCGGTTGATTTTTCGGGATCGTAGACAAACTTGTCCAGCTTCATCTTCGAGCCAGGACCAAGCGCGAGTTTCGTTTCATCCTTGAATACGAGTTCGCCGAGCGCATCGGAACCAACCTCAATCAGCTCATCTTGATTGATACCGTCGCCCTGCGCCAGAGACCGCGTATCGCGATTGAATTCAGCCGTGACCAGGTTGACGATTTTAAGCGTGGCCCCAATGGGCTCGGCACGGGCCGACATGCCGCTGGCAAGCAATATCAAAGCGGCGGCTGGAAGTTTCCCAATGCGCATCGTTTACTGCTCCCGCAGGTCAAATTGGCAATCGGCCGAGTGAAGTCTTGCGTCAGACCAGCCGTCAGTTCCCTACGGAACATTACCCGAAATGAGCGGGCCGCGCCACGGTCCCGGAACGCTTGGCCATCGGCGGCTGATCTGCAAAACAGCGTTAAGTTTCGCGCAAATCGACCGCACCCCGGCTTTCTGCCTTCAGCTTTGTATCTGGCTCCACATGAATGGAAACATCCACACCATCGAGCGTTGCTTCCAATGTTGTTTCGATCCGGTCGCAAATGGCGTGGGCCGTTTCGACCGACATGAAGCCGGGAACCACCAGATGGAATTCAACGAACGTCGCCTGGCCAGACCTCCGGGTGCGGATATCGTGCGCTTCCAGCGCGCCCTCTCCACTGAGCCGGATCACGTCTCGAATGCGCGCTTGCACATCGGCATCTGCCGAGCGGTCCATGAGACCATCGACCGACATCATCGCAATATGATAGCCGGCCCACAGGATATTCAGCGCCACGAGCGCGGCCATAAGCGGGTCAAGCGCCATCCAGCCCGTTGCCAGAGTGAGCAGCAACCCTAAGATGACGCCGATGGATGTCACCACGTCGGTGAAGATGTGCCAGCCATCGGCCACCAATGCAGGCGAGCGATGACGGCGGCCATAGCGGATCAAAAACCACGACCATCCGGCATTGACCAAAGTAGCAGCCGCGTTGACCGCCAGGCCTTCGGCCGGTGCCGTCAGCGTGCGTGGCTGCAAGAACGCGTGATAGGCCTCGCGGAAAATCATCACCGCTGCGAGCACAACGAGCACGCTCTCCAAGACTGACGAGAGATACTCGGCTTTGTGATGCCCGAACGGGTGGCTCTTATCGGCTGGCATGGCGCTCACGCGCAACGCCACCAGCGCGACGGCCGCCGTCACCACATTGACGATGCTTTCCAGCGCATCCGAATAGAGCGCCACGCTTCCCGTCAAATAGTACGATAGCGACTTGAGCCCGAGAACAAACAGCGCCACGGCAATGTTGGCCATTGCGACGCGCATCAGCCCGGCAGTCTGAAATATGGAAGGTTCAGCCATTGGCGGGCTTATCCAGTGGGGCAGGCGCTAGCGTGATCTTGGAGCAGTGGCGGCACAGGGTTCCAAAAAATCCAAGGACCAACGGTCTCAGACCTCATGGCAGCCCTTTGCGGACCTCACAAGTGCCAAGAGCGATACATTGTGATGTCTTATCCACATTCAATGACACCTGTCCAACTCCCCTTTTGCAGCCGAATCGCAGCCTAGTTCCGCCATGATCTCCTGCCGGGATCATGCAACATTTGGAGGCGTCCGCTCATGGCCAACTTCACGACGCATATCGCCGTCGGCACTGTTGTCGCCGGAGCGCTGGCGACCCTGACTTTGGCGGCCGACGTGGTCGCGCCCGAGAACCTGATCGCCGTGACGATGGCCGCAGTGCTCGGATCGGTACTGCCCGATATTGATCTGAAAGAGTCACGTCCGAGCAAAGCCATGTTTGCGGGTCTGGGGATCTTCTTCTCGTTTGCCGTGCTGTTCAGTTTTGCTCTCAAGTACTCGATCGCCGAACTTTGGATATTGTGGCTCGGCACGCTGGTTGGGGTGCGCTACGGCCTGCACATGATTTTCCATCGCCTGGCCGTTCATCGCGGAATTTGGCATTCACTCATTGCGGCGGCATTTTCCGCGGTTGCGACCGCAGTCATCTTCAAAACCGTACTGGGCCGCCACGAGGGGGTTGCGTGGCTTGCCGCCGGGTTCATGTTCATCGGCTATCTCGTGCATCTGACGCTGGACGAGATGTATTCGGTCGACGTGATGGACGTACGGATCAAATCGTCGTTCGGCACGGCGCTGAAGCTATACGACAGCCGCCATCCTTACGCATCGATTGCCATGGCAGCGGCGACAGCGGGCCTCGTTTCAATTTCCCCGCCGACGAAGACATTCACCGAGGGTATGGCGTCGATCGATATGTGGGCCGGGCTCAATCAACGGATGTTGCCGAGCAATGGCTGGTTCGGGATCCTGCATATGCCTGTTCAGGCCGCGGCTCCAGCTGCTCCCGTTACAGGTGCTCAGCCGCCACTTGCAACGGGATCGATCGCTGCTCCGGCAGTACAGGTCCCCGAGAAGTAGTAGCCATTATTCGCGCGGCGGCGTATTGGCATTCTGCGCCTGCAAGCCGGCAAGATACAGCCCGACGAGATCGTCGATCAACGGGCCGGCACTGTCGGACGTGACGTTGGCGAGTTTGTCCGCCGTAGACAGCGATGTGATGCCGTGGACGCCCGCCCACAAAACGCGCGCACTGCGCTTCACGGCATCTTCGCTCACATTGGGCTGAAGCGGGCGTACCGCCATCTCGACACGCGCCAAAAGGCTATCAAGCTTGGCCTTGTACCAGACCGGCACATTTTGACCGGCTGGCAGGTGATGCTCGAACAATAAATTCCACAGTTTCGGATGGGCATGGGAATATTCGAGATAAGCGTGAGCCAGGTTGCGCACATCGCGGCGCGGGTCGCTTTCCTGCGGCAGTACGTTGAGGACGGCAGCCAGGCCATCCAGCATGCGCCCCTCGATGGTGAGGACGATGTCATCGAGGTTTTCGAAAACATTGTAGAGCGTGCCGGGTGAATACTCGATACGCCGGGCAATCTCGCGCGCTGACAGCCCCTGCAGCCCTTGCTCTTGCAATATCGCGATGGAGGCGCCGAGGATGACCTCGCGCAACTGCTCGGCTGTATGGACAGAACGGCGGCCCATTGTGCCCGGTCTCTCTCTGCTGCGTGCGGTGGCCGTTGACCAGTGCGGGCTATGCGCTCCGGTCAATGTACCCAGCATTTCAGCTATAGATACCGCGGGCGGTCATTGCAACGGCGGTGAGCGCCCTGCAACCGCCTCAGCCGCCTGCCCAAAGGCCGCTGACGCAGTTTGACGGCGGGTCGAAGTCAACGCAGCTGTTGCGCGGGCTTAAGATCGCCCTGTCGGTCCACGTCGCGCCGCCAACGATCGACTGTATAAACAAGGGCGCAAACGTGTACTGCGACTCGACCACAATCACCGTCGTTCCCGCGTCGAGCAGGTCCTGCGTCAACGAATACGTCGCACCCTTCGACATCTGCGCCGCACCATGCAGCGAGGGCCTGTTGGCTGTCGTGGCATAGACGCGTGTATCGTTCTTGTTGGTTGGGTTCGCCTTAACGGGAATGATGGCAATCTTGAGCGATGCCGCGTTCCACGGTGCCATCATATGCTGCACGACATCGTACATTGCCGTCACATCGGCGGCGCTCAGAGTTTTTTCACGTGCCACCAAATCGGCAATGGTCGATGTGACCAGCCCGAACTTCCTATCCATTGAAATGGCCCGGCTCACTTCGATCGTGCCAAGCAGCATCAACAAAAGCAGAGGTGCGATGAGGCCGAATTCAACTGCCGCAACGCCTTGACGGTTGCGCAGCATTCTGATGCCTGCAATTTTCATCTTGCGCGACAGCCGCTTTACAAAAATGCGTGACATGTGACCTCTCGAAGACGCGATACTGTTTCTGAATGACTAGAGAAAAAGGTCAGTTGAGTTACTGGTAAGGCTCGGTGCGGAATGTCGCCACGGCTTGAATTGCCGATGATCCGTTGCCCATATTTCCCAGCAACAGGAATGGAAGGCTCTTAGCCAGTGTCCATTCATAGCAGACGGTGACCAGAACAACCTGACGCGCGCCTCCCGAAGCAGCCGAAACCTGCGACGCTCCCGTCGCTGCGCTTGCTGTCAGAGAGCCGTTGCTCACACAAGGCGTCGGCGCAATACCGGCCCAGTTTGCCGATGACTGGATGTGCACTTTCAACTTGTCGCCGGCGCCGCTGCAGTCGAGAAATGTGCCGGCTGCTTGGCAGATCTTGGTTTTAAATCCTGCTTGAGTGAGTGCCGCTGTTTGGGCTTGCCCCGTGCGGATTTTCCGCGATTCTGATTCAACGCTGTATTCAAGGGCTGTGTTGGTGAAGAAGTAAAGGCCGTAGCCCATAACCCCGAAGCAGAACATCAGGAAGGGCAGGCCGACGATTGCGAACTCGATGGCCGTGGTGCCGCGCTTGTCCTGACGGAACCGCCCTAACACGCCGCGTGACGGTGTGCGCTTGCTGCCGTTAGCGGTGGTGAAGAAGTTGACCCGCATATCGATCCATCCTCAGTCTGAGTGATCTTTTTCGTATGCCGAATATAAACGAAAACGAATAAACAAATAATTGACCTAATAGCATAGTTATCCGAATTAGAAAATTTCGCGTATTTTTCGGATCGATAATTCAATTCAAAATCTCACGGCTTTATTTACACTCCGTTATGTTTTTACAGCAAGCTTTGCCCGTGCCCTTGGTGAACACTTTGCTAAACTTTTCCAAGTGCGATTTTGTTTCGTGATGAATTGAAGGCGGTTAGCGCCACTATCATCCCGAAGTGAAACCAATCCTTCAATCCACGATGTTATAAAAGACGAATGAGTAAGCGCTGCGCCATCGTGTGTGCGATGCAGTCAGTACTCGTTGGACACGGCGCAGCCGTTGCGGATCCCGGGGGTAATTGTGGCGTACAATCTGGCAGGCTTTAACGTCATCAAGGGTACGGCTGCAGCCGAAGCACTCACCGGCACAGCCGCAAGTGATGCCATCTACAGCAATGGCGGCGCAGACATTCTGAATGGCGGCGCCGGCGCCGACGTCTTGTTCGGCACATCGGGCGGTGTGACGTTCAAATATTCAGCCGACGGTGTTTGGACCGGCGGCTCCACACTCGATGCCGGCGATCCTCTGGCGGCGGGTTCCGGCACGGCCATCTCGCTTGCCGGCTACGGCCGCAGCTACGACGTGTTTTCCGGAACGGGCACTGCCAACTCGCTTGTCATGCCAGATGGCAGGATGGCGCTTCTTCTTGACGATCCGTTAAGCCCAGGTGCTGACGCCATACGCCTTCACGCCATTCAAACCATCATTGCTGGCGCCGGCGGCCAGATTATCAATCTGTCGTCCTCAACCGTCAGCACCGGCAACGTAACAATTCGCGGCGGCAGCGGCGATGATGTGCTCATTTCAAATTCCGGCAACGATAGCCTTCGCGGCGGCAATGGCGAGGACCGGATCTGGGGCAACTCAGGTAAC
This sequence comes from Hyphomicrobium sp., assembly GCA_031409575.1. Taxonomy (GTDB): domain Bacteria; phylum Pseudomonadota; class Alphaproteobacteria; order Rhizobiales; family Hyphomicrobiaceae; genus JANNFX01. Next base: position 4,662 of record JANNXL010000115.1, on the reverse strand, counting down.
GATTCCATCAATGGCGAAGCTGGAAACGACGTGCTGTTTGGCGGCGCTGGCAACGATACTTTGGCCGGTGATGCCGGGCGCGACGTTCTCGACGGTGGTGCTGGCCGTGATGGGATGTATGGCGGCGGCGACAACGACACGCTCTATGGCAGTGCCGGCGACGATGTGATGTATGGCGACGGCGGCAATGACACCCTCGATGGCGGCACCGATAACGATACCCTGTTCGGCGGCATTGGCGACGATACGCTGAGCGGCGGCTCGGGATCTGACACCTTGAACGGCGGCGACGGCAACGATGTGCTCGACGGCGGACAGGGCGCCGACGTGATGACCGGCGGACTGGGCAACGACGTTTTTATCGTCGACAGCGCCGGAGATACCGTGACCGACGGCACCGGACAGGGTCTCGACCTTGTACGCACTGCCGTCAGCTACACCCTGACCGCGAATATAGAAAACCTGACGCTTGATGGCTCTGCCTCGATCGATGGGACGGGCAACACTCTCGACAATAAATTGGTTGGCAACACCGGCTCCAACGCACTGGCGGGCGGACTCGGTGCCGATACAGTCAACGCAGGCGCCGGCAACGACACGGTGTCGGGCGGAGATGGCAACGACACGCTGTTCGGCGAAGACGGCAGTGACGTTCTGACAGGCGGCAATGGCACCGACCAGCTCAATGGCGGCGCTGATGTGGACTTGCTGATGGGCGGCAGCGGCAACGATGGCCTGTTCGGCGGCGGTGCGAACGACACCCTCAAAGGCGACGCCGGTGACGACAAACTCTACGGAGATGGCGGCAACGACATCATCTGGGGCGGCACCGGCAACGACCTGCTGGCTGGCGGGCAATTCAAAAATGGATTTTCGTCGGGCAACGACACGTTCAGCTGGGTCCGCTCCGACATCGTCAATGGCAATGGCACGCGCATTGGCTTCGATACCGTCGTTGATTTCGGTTCAGGCGACCGATTGGATTTCTCAGCCGTGTTTTCGGGCGCCCCTGTACAGCCGATCCACGACCTCATTCGCGTCACGGACACAACAGCGGGCACCGTCGTGTCGCTGAGCATCGGCAGTGGCGGCGCATTCATTGATACGGTCATTCTGAAAGACGTGCATGGCATGGATCTCGATGATCTAAGCGCACACCATGCTATTGTCGTATGATTGGTTTCTACGACTGACAAAAAATTTTGTTTTGTGCAATTAGGGCGTACACAGCGCGGCGTCCGCAGAGACGAAACGATTTTCTTGTGCTCGTTGCGAGCGTAAAGCGCGTGTCTTGAATTGATCTTATTTCCAGCGCCGCCGCGACATATTTTTACCAAGCCGCGCGCTGTACTTTCATCTTGGATCACGTCAACCAAGAGGGAGTACTGCGTATGGTGTTCAATCGAAAATTAGACTCTGTTCCACAGCAGATGCCGCACGACATGATGCGGCCGGTGGAACCGCCCCGTACGCAACATGCGGGGTTTGCAAATGCCTATCAGCAGCCGCCAATGACAGACGCCCCGGTGCTCGAGTCAGTGATCGGCAATGATCTCAGCATCGAAGGTGACACGATCACCATCCGCTGCAAAGGCTCCCTCAAAATCCTTGGCAACATCCAAGCCGACCTGCATTCAAAGCGCCTTGAAGTCGGCAAAGAGGCCGTGATCCACGGTGCCATTGCCGCCGACACAGTCAATGTGTTCGGCCGCGTTCAAGGAGCCATCCTGGGAGCCAAGGTCATATTGCACGCGGGAGCCGATGTGGAGGGCGATATCGTCAGCCAGCTGCTATCGGTCGAAGAGGGCGCGAATTTCGATGGCCGCTCGCGGCGCGTCACAAACCCTGCCGACATCGCCCCGCAATTAGAGCGGCCGTCGGCTGCCATCGCGTCCGCTTTGCTCACCTCGCCGCAGTCTTCACAGCAGGCCTACGTGCGGCCGGTTCAGCAACAGGCGGCCAGCATCCCAACTCCCCTCAACTAAAGATAGTCGACTACGGGTGGCGGAGGGCTGTAAACACGGCCTTCCCGCCGCGCCGCGCCACACGGAGTTCATCATAGGGCGCGGTGGCCGCCCTTGGCCTCGACAAGCCCCGTGCAGACATCCTAGAAAAGCCCCTACAATCTTTCTGGCGAGCCTGGCTGTCATCATACAGCCATGAGCAGCGATGACGTCTACTTGAGCCGAAGGCTGCCCTGACCGTCAAGACGGGCTGGCAAGCCGGTCCGGGAACAAGTGGAGCGTGCAGTGATGTTGGGGGCTGGTATGTCTGACGCTCGTTCCGTGCCAATGGCCGATGCGATACCTGGTGCACTGCCGCGAACCATGCGGAATGGCAGGCCGGAACAGGCGGCTGGCGTTCTGCCCCCCGAAGCCGTGGGGGGGCGCGAAAAATTTATCCCGGTCACGGTCAGCGCAATTATCGACCGGCTGACACCGGACACCTGCTGGGCAGCAGGGGAAGCACCGGAAGCCAAGCGTTTTTTCCGGTATCTTGAGCACTGGCGGCGGCAGCGGTCTAATGCCGACATGCTTGAGCTTACGCACAATTACGAGCCGTTCAGCCCCGATAGTGATCTGCTTGTGACCCGCGGTTACACGAGCGCTGAACGCCTGGGACTGCAAAAGCAGGTCGTGGCTCAAATGGAGCGCCTGCTCAAGCGCGCCAACTACGAGCGTATCGATCCGGCAAACGTGTCGATGATCATGACCAAGGAATCGCACTACGGGCTCGACCTCTTTGTCGATTTCACCGCCTTCGAAGAATGCCTCATCTACTATCGCGGTGCTTCAACGCGGCGCGACGAACGCCGCAACCCGCGCAAGTTCTATCGTAAAGAAGAATTCGACGTACCGATCTATCAGCGGCTATTTCTGCTCTTCAAGCTGAAGCCATTCGACGTGCGCGTTCGCGAAGTGATGGCCGCGCAGAATCTCAGCCAAGCCGACGCAGAAAGCTTGATCAAAAAGCTGCGTGCCTCGCTGCCTGGTGCCGTCAGCGATCAGAACATCTACATGAAGCTGTTCAAGAACATTCCGCGCACCGACATCGAAATGGTGTTCCCCAATACGCAAGTCAAATTCCGTATGTTCGACAAAATCAAACTCGGGGTCAGCGGCGGCGGCGCCTTTGGTGCCGGTGTGTTCGGCACGGCCGGCAAAATTGCGGCCGGCGGTTTGATGGCCACGAACCCTATCGCGCTCGCGGGCGCCGCCGTCACGTTAGGCGGCGTCGCCTTCCGCCAGAGCATGAACTTCGTCAACCAGAAAAACCGCTACATGGTGGTGATGGCGCAGAACCTCTATTTCCACTCCATGGCCGACAATCGCGGCGTTGCCCTCAAGCTATCCGATCGGGCTGCCGAGGAAGAAGTGAAGGAAGACATTCTGCTCTATAGCGTGCTGGCCAAGGAGCCCTCAAAGCGCAGCGATCTTCCCGAAATCGATCGCGCGATAGAGAAATACCTGAGCGACTGCTTTGGAGTTTCGGTTGATTTTGATCTCTTCGACTCTCTGGCGCGTTTGCTGGCAGACGGCCTCGTCACTGAGGCGCCGGACGGGACACTGAGAACACTGCGGCCGCGTGAGGCGGCGCTGCACATAGACCGCCAGTGGGATGTGTTCCTGGACGAACTGCCGGACTTTGGCGCCAGCGTTACGGGCCACGAGGTTGCAAGCAGCACAGGCCCGCCGCCGCCGGTCTCCGATCCGGCACTAAGCTAAGCGAAACACGGGTATCGCCGGGTGGCCCAATACCATATGAAGGGCACCCGGAGGACCCATGAGCGCCTACAAGATTATCTTCGACGAGCCTGATCGCAGCACCGCGCACGCCATTGCAGCCGCCTTGCAGGACCTGTTCGACCCAGGCCCATCTGCCCTGACGCTGTTTGAACATGAGGCCACGGCGGCCAACGGCCTGCACTGGCGCATCGAGGCCTACTACGACGAAACCCCCGACCCGGCGGCGCTGACGTCCAGCCTGCGCGATATTCTCGGCGCCGATATTCCAGCGGCTCAGGTCGCCGCTGTGCCGGCCCTCAATTGGGTGGCGATATCGCAAGCCGCCCTGCCACCGGTTCGCGCCGGCCGCTTCACGGTTCACGGCAGTCACGACCAAGGCCGCGTGCCGCGCGGGCCCTACTCCATACTGATTGATGCCGGCGAGGCTTTTGGCACGGCCCATCACGCCACCACGTATGGCTGCTTGCTGGCGCTCGACCGCCTCACGCGCCGGGCCCAATTCAAGAATGTCCTCGATCTTGGATGCGGATCAGGCGTTTTGGCGATCGCCGTGGCGCGCGCCAACCCGCAAGCGCACATCATAGCGACCGACCTCGACCCGCCAACGGTCGAGGTCGCTGGCGAAAACATGCGCTTCAATGGCGTTGGCCACCGCATCAACGTGCTGTGCGCCAACGGCTTGGAGGCTCCTGCCCTGCGCCGGTCCGCGAAGTTCGATCTTGTCATTGCCAACATTCTGGCTGGGCCTTTGATCAGCCTTTCCGGGCCTATTTCGCGTGCCCTCGAACCCGGCGGCGCCCTCGTTTTGTCCGGCCTGTTGACCCATCAAGCCCCCTGCGTTCTGGCCGCTTACAACGCACAAGACCTGTCACTGACTTCGCATGCGCGCATCAATGGCTGGTCGACGCTGGTGCTG
>JANNXL010000114.1:0-9159 GCA_031409575.1 Hyphomicrobium sp. | reverse complement strand
GCCTACGCTGGTTCGAAACCAGCCCTCTCCACCAACATTTTCTCCCACGGGTGCTTCAGGCAGCCCTCTGAGGAGAATAGAATATGCCAGCTGTTGAACATGCGTATAGAGCCCAGATTGAGCGCAGGCTGTTGCAGGCGGCGATCATTTTGGCCGCTTGCGTGCCTGTGCTTGGCGGCCTCGCTGGTATCATAATGGGCGCGCGCCTGCTGGATGGATCAGCCCCAGATCAGCTCTCATTCGACAGCCACGCGCGTTATCTGTCCGGGTTGCTGCTCGGCATCGGCCTGGCGTTTTGGAGCTTTGTGCCCCAGATCGAACGTATCGGCGGCCCTTTCTGCTTGCTGACTGCAGTCATTGTCACCGGTGGCTTGGCACGGCTGGCCAGCTTTGTAGTTGACGGCCAGCCCTCCCTGATCATGCAGTGCGCTTTGGTGATGGAGTTATGCGTTACGCCGCTGCTTTGTCTGTGGCAGAATAACTACCAGCGGCGTGCCGTGGGTTAACAATGCGGTCTTCGTCACCGACGGACGGATTGCCACACAGAGCGCGCCCAACGGCGGAGTATTTATCTTGGCTGGCGAACAGCGCACTTCGGGTTTGTCGGCTGGAAGCGGCGCTGCGTTGCTGCGCCAGCGGGATCGTGCGGACTTCGAAGCTGAACTGCGGCGGGTGGCTGCCGAGGGATACTACGACAAGCACCCGTTTCATGGACTCTTGCATGGTGGGACCCTGGATCGGGGACAAGTGCAGGCGTGGGCTCTCAATCGCTATTGTTTTCAAGCCAACGTGCCGCGCAAAGACGCGATTCTCATTTCGCGCAGTACCGATCGCGAGTTTCGTCGCGAGTGGACGCTGCGGCTACTTGATCACGACGGCTTTGGCAACGACGAGGGTGGCATTTCGCGCTGGCTCAGACTGACGGACGGCCTTGGACTTGATCGCTCCTTTGTGATGTCTCAGCAGGGCGCCCTACCTGAAACACTGTCGATCATAGAGAGTTACTTGGAATTTTCACGCACGCAGCCCCACACCGCGGTCGTCGCAACGACACTTACAGAACTGTTTTCACCAAAGCTGCATCGCGAACGGCTATCGGGCATGCTGGCGTCTTACGATTTCATTGATAGCGCCACGCTCACGTATTTCAAACAGCGGCTGACGCATGCGCCGCGCGACGCGTCGTTTGCCTTGGAATATGTGTTGGCCAACGCGGCAACGCGAGCTGCGCAGGATGAGTGTGTCGCGGCCGTGCGTTTCAAATGCGAGATGCTGTGGTCGCTGCTTGATGAGGTACACGACGCCTACGTGCTGGGGCAAATTCCAGATGGCGCGTTTCGTCCGAATTCCCAAAAGACCTCAAGGTCATAAGTCTTCTGGTGCGTTTGTGGAAATGCCCGTGCGGCTACGCCGGTGCGGACGATGCCCGCAATAGCGTCAATGCGATATTGCCGAACGCGCGCATTTTTCTAGGTTCGTTGTAGGCGCTGGCCATAACGGCCCCGCCCTGCACGAGTGCCAGCACTGCCTCGGCCGCATCTTCAGGGTCCAACGAGTTGAGTTTTTCCTCTTCGATCAGTTGCGCCACGATGACCGCAATTGCTTTGATCCAGTGGTCGAATGCGTGCTTGGCCGCAGCCTGTACGGAAGCATTGCTGGACGCAAGCTCCAAAATGATGTTGCCGAGAAAGTATCCAGGCGGAATAAAATCGCGCGGTGTCTCCCTAGCACTATCGCCTGCACTCTGCTGTGACGCTGCAAACAACTGCAAGATCTTGCGGGCGGCCGGAGCTTTACCTGACGCAATCTTATTGACCGTCTCCTTGATTTCCAGAACGCGCCGCTCGATTACGGCGAGAAGCAAGTCCGTCTTGGATGGGAAGAAATGATAAAACGTGCCCTTCTGCACGCTTGCCGCAGCGCAGATTTCTGCGATGCCGACACCATGGTAGCTGCCGCTGAGAAAAAAATGGCTCGCAGCCGCAAGCAGCCGTTCGCGCGATTCAGTGACGGGAGGAGGTTGCAGCTCCACGTTGGTCTTCGCGGAAGGGCGGAGCACTGCCGTTGCACGCGCCTTCGGTTTGTAACCCGTCTGAGATCGCATTCAGGCAACTTTCATGAGACTTGTTGAGGTACACTAGGTGGTTCGGAGGTCTGCGGCTAGTGGTCAGGTCCCATAGTGGTTGGTCAACGCGTCATCCAAAAACCGTTGCACGCCCTCTCGACGGCACGACGGTGCATGTCCTACACAATCACCCTCATCACGCCTCAATCTGCATCGTTTTGAACACGTCTTTACCAAGGTGTCTTGCTTGACCAAGGAGCCTCATCAATCCGACAGGTTTAGCCTTGCGGGCCGCCCGCGGGCGCGTGGACTTGGATTGCCGCTGCCCGGTCAATCTGGCCCGCTGAATGCCATCACAGATGTTCCGGGCGTTGAAGTTGGGACAACGACGCTGGTCCGAGGAGATCGCGTCCGCACCGGTGTCACCGCAATACTGCCTCGACAGCGCTCGCACCTCTTGCACCCTGTTTGGGCGGGTGTGTTCTCGCTGAATGGCAACGGTGAAATGACGGGCGCGCATTGGATCCGCGACGGCGGGTGGTTCACGGGGCCAGTCACCATAACGAATACCTTCTCAGTTGGCATTGCACACCATGCAACACTGCGCTGGATGGCAAGCACTTTCCCGGAGGCGCTGGAGGACGATACGTGGCTGTTGCCGGTGGCAGCAGAAACCTATGATGGCTGGTTGAACGATATTGCCGGTCAGCACGTCACCGAAGCTGATGTGATGGCGGCCATTGATGCAGCCAAGCCTGGACCTGTACCCGAGGGCAACGTGGGCGGCGGCACGGGCATGATCTGCTACGAATTTAAGGGCGGGACGGGCACAGCTTCGCGCCGCATTCGCATCGATGGCGCCGACTACACCGTCGGCGTTCTGGTGCAGGCGAACCACGGCCTGAGAGACTGGCTCACCGTGTGCGGTGTGCGTCTCGGCGAAAAGATGCCCGGCAACAAGATCTGGCCACGAGAGACCGGCTCGATCATCGTGGTACTCGCAACCGATGCACCATTGATCCCCACGCAGCTGGAGCGCTTGGCCCGCCGAGCCTCTATTGGCATTGGGCGTGGCGGCACGCCCTCAGGCAACAACTCAGGCGATATATTTCTGGCGTTCTCAACCGCAAATGACCCCGGAAATCTGCCTGAAAAGCCGCGCGTCCATTTCGATGCCTTGGGAAACGACATGCTCGATCCCCTCTTCCTTGCCGCTGTTGAAAGCGTCGAAGAGGCGGTTTTGAATGCGATGATTGGCGCCGAAACAATGGCCGGAAAAAACGGCCGCCGGGTCGAAGCCATTGATCACAGCCTCTTAGCTAAACTCTGCGGCGGCCGTTCTGTCTAGTCACGACTAAAGGCCTCAGCCCTTAACGCCGAGCAGTTCGACGTCGAAAATAAGTGTTGCGTTCGGCGGAATAGCGCCGCCGGCACCACGTGCGCCATAGCCTAGGGCCGGCGGAATGATCAAAGTGCGCTTGCCGCCAACTTTCATTGTCGCCACGCCTTCATCCCAGCCGCCGATGACCTGGCGCATGCCGATGGAAAATTCGAACGGCTGACCGCGATCAAGTGAACTATCGAACTTTGCGCCCTTCACTCCGTCCTTATAGAGCCAGCCCGTATAGTGCATAACGCAGGTCTGACCGGTTTGTGGCGAAGCGCCAGTGCCGACTTGTATGTCTGTGATCTGTAAGCCCGATGATGTCGTCATTGTTTCTCCTGCGGCCACTGCCGCTATTGCTGTTGGTGCCCTCAACGAGAGTGCGCCGGCTATCGCCGTGACCAGCGACAATGCTGCAATGGTACGCACAGCGACTATGGTTCTCATATTCTTGCCTTTCGTTGTCGTGCGCGGCCCTTTGCGCATATGCCACACCGGTGCCGTCCGCTCTGGTACCGGCACCAACCAGTAATTCCAGAAAAATTCAAGCATGCCTTTTACTTGCAGCGAAGTCAGCTAACGGCGCACCAACAAAAACCTCAATACTGTCTGTGTTCCGTCAGTTGGCTTACTTTGCAGGCATCAGATCGGTGCATACCCCTTCGAACGCTTCAGCTGCCATGCCAATCGATTCCCCGAGCGTCGGATGCGGATGGATCGTCTTTCCAATGTCGGTCGCGTCGGCCCCCATTTCGATCGCAAGGCAAATTTCGCCAATGAGATCGCCGGCGTGTGTGCCAACGATTGCCCCGCCAATGATGCGATGCGTTTCGGAGTCAAACAGCAGTTTTGTGAAGCCCTCATCGCGGCCGTTGGCGATGGCCCGGCCTGAAGCTGCCCATGGAAACACGGAGCGCCCGTATTTTATGCCGTCTGCCTTAAGTTGATCTTCCGTCTTTCCAGCCCATGCTATCTCCGGATCGGTATAGGCGACGGACGGAATTTGTTTGGCGTCGAACGCACTCTTTTGCCCGGCCGCCACTTCTGCTGCCACATGCCCCTCATGGACGGCCTTGTGCGCCAGCATGGGCTGGCTCGAAACATCACCGATGGCGAAAATATGTGAGACGTTGGTGCGCATCTGGGTATCAACTTCAATGAATCCGCGCTCGCTGATAGCTACCCCGGCTTTCTCAGCAGCGATGAGTTTGCCGTTGGGGGCACGTCCGATGGCGACGAGCACCATATCATAGACCTGAGGCGTCTCAGGCGCAGCCACGCCTTCAAAGTGCACATGGATGCCATCCAACTTGGCTTCGACGCCAACGGTCCTCGTTTTTAGCATCACCTTGTCGAAGCGCGGTGCGTTCTTCTTCTCCCAGACTTTCACGAGGTCCCGGTCCGCTCCGGGCATCAGGCCGTCCAGCATTTCGACCACATCAAGGCGTGTGCCGAGCGTCGAATAAACCGTTGCCATTTCAAGTCCGATGATGCCACCCCCAATAACGAGCAATTTCTTGGGGATCTGCCGCAACTCAAGCGCACCTGTTGAATCCACGATGCGCGGATCAGACGGGATGAATGGCAAGTTTACTGCCTCAGACCCCGCTGCGATGATGGCCTTTTCAAACTTCACAGAAGTGATGCTGCCATCGCCAGATGAGACTTCGAACTGATGCGGATCAATGAATTTTCCCGTGCCTGTGAGCACCGTCACCTTGCGCCCCTTGGCCATGGCGGCAAGTCCTGACGTGAGCTTGCCGACCACCTTGTCTTTGTGGCCGCGGAGTGCGTCGAGATCAATTTCAGGTTTGGCAAACTTAACACCGTGCGTCGCAAGAGCAGCGGCCTCATCAATCACGGCTGCGGTGTGGAGTAACGCTTTGGAGGGAATGCAGCCGGCGTTGAGGCATACGCCGCCAAGCGTTGGGCCGCGCTCAATGAGAATGACTTTAAGCCCAAGGTCAGCCGCGCGAAATGCTGCTGAATAACCGCCAGGTCCAGCACCCAAGACGGCAACATCACACGTCAGTTCTGTGCTCATCGTCGTTCCTCAATGCGAAGGGCTACAAAACCAGTTGGCGCACATCTTCCAGCACTTCCGCCAAGCGCCGGGTAAATCGCGCCGCCAGCGCGCCATCGATCACGCGATGGTCGTAGGACAGGCATAACGGCAGCATAAGGCGCGGCTCAAACGTCGTGCCATCCCACTTCGGTTTGATCTGCGAGCGCACCACGCCGAGAATGGCCACCTCGGGTGCATTCACAATGGGTGTAAAGTTTGTGCCGCCGATGCCCCCGAGCGACGAAATCGAGAATGTGCCTCCAGAGATGTCAGCGGGAGCGATCTTGCCATCGCGCATGCGTGTGGAAACGGCAGCCAGTTCTTGTGAAAGTTCCAGCACGCCTTTGCGATCAACGTCCTTTATCACTGGCACGACCAGGCCGTCGGGCGTGTCAACAGCAACCCCGATATTGTAGTATTTTTTGTAGATCAGCGCGTCTTTCGCTGGCGAGAGAGAGGCGTTGAACTCCGGGAACTCTTTCAATGCCACCACGCTGGCCTTCATCAAAAACACCACCAGCGTGACTCGATAGTTTTTGGCTTTCGCAGCGCTATCAAGCGTCTTGCGATAACTTTCGAGATCCGTGATGTCGGCTTCATCGGTGTGGGTGACGTGCGGAATGTTGAGCCAGGCGCGATGCAAATGCGGGCCGGAGAGCTTCCTTAAGCGCGAGAGTGGCTTAACCTCGATGGCGCCGAACTTGGCGAAATCCTGCGCCGGAATCTCAGGGATGCCAGCACCGGCAGCTGCACCTGATCCGCTCAGTGCCTTCTTAACGTCGTCTTTTGTAACGCGGCCCTTCTCGCCTGAGCCTTTGAGAGCGGTGAGATCAACGTCGAGTTCACGTGCAAGGCGGCGCACGGCAGGGCTCGCGTGCACGCCTGCGTAGTCGAGTACCGGCGGCGGTGGAATGCGGCCCTTGTGGGCCTCTGCTTCGGGCAAAGCTTCGACGGGGCCGGCGCTGACTGCCGGCACATCACGTATTGCGGGAGCGGCCCCTTTCATAACAGCGCCGTCTGCGGCACCACCTTCTGCGAGTTTTAGAATGAACGAACCGGCGCTGACCTTGTCACCAACTTTGACCGAAAGCTCCGTCACTTTCCCGCTCGCCGGTGACGGCACTTCCATCGCCGCCTTGTCGCTTTCTAGCGTGATGAGCGGATCATCTTGTTTGATGGTGTCGCCAGGCTTCACGTGCACTTCGATAATCGGAATGTTTTCGAAGTCGCCGATGTCGGGCACTTGGACGTCAATAACGGGCATTGCGAATGTCCTCAGAGGAGTGCGGCTTGTTCATGCGCGAGCGGGGTTGAGCTTGTTTGGATTAATCCCGTATTTCTTGATGGCTTCTGCGGCCTTAATGGACGGAATTTTGTTTTGATCAGCCAGCGCCTTCAAGGCTGCTACCGCTACAAAGTGCCGGTCGACTTCGAAGTGATGGCGCAGCTTGCGGCGGAAGTCAGACCGGCCGAAGCCATCGGTGCCTAGAACATGATAGGGCGTTGCCACGAAGGCTCGGATCTGATCGGCGTAGAGCTTCATGTAATCGGTGGAGGCGATGACCGGATCTTCGCCACGTGATGCCAAACACTGGGTGACATAAGGTACACGCGGTTGTTCGAGCGTGTTCAACAAATTCCAGCGCTCAACGTCGAGCGCTTCTCGGCTGAGTTCGGTGAAGCTCGTCACGCTCCAGATGTCGGCGGCTATCCCGAAGTCTTTGTCCAGCAATTCTGCGCCAGCGATCACTTCGCGCAGGATTGCGCCTGAGCCGATGAGTTGAACTTTGGGTCCCTTGGCTTTGGGGTTGGCAGCTTTGAAAAGATACATCCCCTTGATGATGCCGTCTTCGGCACCCTCCGGCATGGCGGGGTGCACGTAGTTTTCGTTGAGTGTTGTGAGATAATAATAAACGTCTTCCTGATCGCGATACATGCGCTCCAGGCCGCGTTGCACGATCACGGCAACCTCGTAGCCGAAGGTGGGATCATACGAGACACAGTTGGGCACCGTCGCAGAGATAATGTGGCTGTGTCCGTCCTGGTGTTGCAGCCCTTCGCCGTTGAGCGTCGTGCGCCCGGACGTTCCGCCGACGAGAAACCCGCGCGAGCGCATGTCGCCCGCCGCCCACGCCAGATCGCCGATGCGTTGGAACCCAAACATTGAGTAATAAACAAAGAACGGGATCATCGGCGTGTTGGACGACGAATAGGATGTCGCCGCCGCGATCCATGAGGCCATCGCACCGGCTTCGTTGATGCCCTCTTCGAGGATCTGGCCGGTCTTATCTTCCTTGTAGTACATGAGCTGATCGGCATCTTCTGGCCGGTAAAGTTGCCCCACTTGGCTGTAGATGCCGAAGGTGCGGAACATGCCTTCCATGCCGAACGTCCGGCTTTCATCGGGTACGATGGGCACGATATGGCGGCCGAGGCTCTTGTCGCGCATCAGCTTCGTCAGCATCTGCACGAAGGCCATCGTCGTCGAGATTTCGCGGCCTTCCGAGCCTTTCAGTTGAGCCGCGAAAAATTCAAGCGGCGGAATCTCAAGGGCTACGGACGTCTTGGTGCGCCGCTGCGGAAGCGAGCCGCCGAGTTTGTCGCGCGCTGCCTTGAGGTATTTGAATTCATCGCTGCCTTCCTCGTACTTGATGAAATTGAGCGCATCCAGGTCATCGTCCGTCAGCTTGATTTGGAATCGGTCGCGGAACCGCTTCAAACTGTCGTTACCCATTTTCTTGGCTTGATGGGCGATCATCTGCCCTTCACCCGCGGCTCCCATGCCATAGCCCTTGACCGTCTTGGCGAGAATTACGGTTGGTTGATCTTTATGTGAGGTCGCCGCCGCATAGGCCGCGTAAACTTTGCGCGGGTCGTGTCCGCCGCGCGTGAGGGACCAGATGCGTTCATCTGGCCAATCGGCCACAAGGGCTGCGGTCTCGGGATACTTTCCGAAAAAGTTCTTGCGGATATAAGCGCCGTCTTTTGCTTTGAAGTCCTGATATTGGCCGTCGTTGCATTCTTCCATGAGCTGACGCAGACGGCCGTTGCCATCGCGCGCTAGAAGTTCATCCCAGTTCGAACCCCACACACATTTGATGACGTTCCAGCCGGCACCGCGGAAGTTGCCTTCAAGCTCCTGAATGATTTTACCGTTGCCGCGCACGGGTCCGTCGAGGCGCTGCAAGTTGCAGTTGATGACGAAAATCAAGTTGTCGAGCTTTTCGCGGCCGGCCAGCGAGATAGCGCCGAGGCTTTCCGGCTCGTCCATCTCGCCGTCGCCACAGAACACCCAGACCTTGCGCTTCGAGGTGTCCGCCAGGCCGCGATCATGAAGATACTTGAGGAAGCGCGCTTGGTAGATTGCCATCAGCGGCCCAAGCCCCATCGACACCGTTGGGAACTGCCAGAACTCAGGCATCAGCCAAGGGTGGGGATAGGACGACAGGCCATTGCCATCGGTTTCTTGCCGGAAGTTCAAAAGCTGCTGTTCGGTTAGCCGGCCTTCGAGAAAGGCGCGGGCGTAAATGCCGGGCGAGGAATGCCCCTGGACGAAAATCAAATCACCGCCGTGGCCTTCATGCGGCGCATTCCAGAAATGCATAAAGCCGGTGTCGTACAAGGTCGCCGCCGACTGAAAACTCG